>JBBSIX010000065.1:0-13636 GCA_038231875.1 Chloroflexia bacterium
GACCAGCCCCGGATGCGGGCAAGGCTCTCCAGGATGCGCGTAAACTGCCCAGGGTCGCGGCTGGGGTTTATCTTCACCGAAACGTCCGAGGCAGGGGCTAGCGAGTTGACCTGCAAGCCCACCATGTAGCCTTGTTCGAGGCCATAGTTGGCGAGGGAAGCGGCCACCGTGATGGTAAGCTCCAGTGTCGGCAAGTCAAGGCCTTGCCAGGCGTAGGTAAAGGTCTCCTGATTGCAGAAGATAAAGAGTTGCGGCGTGGCGGCAGGCTCGAACAGCTTGGTTTGGAGCGTGCCCCGCCGGGCCGAAGCACGCCAGTGGATATGGCGCGGGTTGTCGCCGTAGGCGTACTCACGTACGGTGCGTAGCCTGAGGGGGTCGGTAGCCAGGTTGTGGCTTGCCTTGTAGTCGCCGAACGGCTTACGGGCGGTGATGCCCAACTGCTCGACCGGCACGTAGCGAGGGTAAACTATAAGCGTTTGCAAGGTCTGCACTTGCTCGGTGCGGCGGAACAGCCCGAACACGTCGCCCGACTGCACCTGGATAGGGCCGAACTCGTGCTCGCCTCTGGCCGTACACCGGATTGTGTAGCGCCGCGTCACCCGCTCGTACCAACCGAGCGACACGCTGGTCTTGAGCTTGCGAACGCTCTTAGTAGAGGCCCATTCGGCCTCCGATCCCACCTCCAGCGCGCCTGGGCAGGCGTCCTCGACGGCCATCCAGGGCACGGGCAGGGGCTTGTTGTTGACGAACCGCTGCGCCATCTCGATCTCCTCGCCGAAAAAGGCTCGCGTCTGGCTAAGATGACGCTCGACTTGCAGCCCGCGCAAGGAGAACCGCGCCCACAGCCAGGCCGTCAGCAATGCGGCCCCCAACAACAAACCCATGCCGAACAGCAGCCCGTTCCTGAAAAGCGCCCCCACTACCACCAGTCCTGCCACCGCATATACCCACAGCTGCGATACCTGGCTGGTGGTCACTGCCTCGCCACCCCTGCCCGTATCCCCGCCGCCCAATTCTCGGACCCAGGGCAGCGAGAGGTTCATCCAGAAGGTAGTGGGGTTCTGGTTGGACTGGTAGCTTGGGGGTTCAGACCTCTTTTCCACTAGCTGCGTCCCAACTACGTTGTCTCCACCGGCACAGGCACGCCGTCCACCACCTCTTGGAGGATGGCGCTGCTGCTACGGCCTCGCAGGCGGGTGCGATTGCTGAGAATCAGGCGATGGGAGAGTACAGGGCTTGCCATACGCTTTACGTCGTCCGGCAGCACGTATCCCCTGCCATTTATCGCGGCCAGCGCCTGCACAGCCCGGTACAGGGCCAGGGTAGCGCGTGGTGAGGCTCCCAATTCGACCGTTTCATGGCTGCGGGTGGCGCGAACTACTTGGAGCAGGTAGCTTTCCACAGCAGGGCTGACGTATACTTTGCGTATGGCGCGCTGGGCCTGCGAAATCTCTCCGGCATCCGCCGCAGGCTCCAAATTGAGCATAGGGCTTTCTTCTCGGAAGCGGTGCAGGATAGCCCGTTCCTCCTCCTCGCCCGGATAGCCGATCCGCAGCTTGATCAGAAAGCGGTCCAGTTGAGCTTCCGGCAGGGGGAAAGTACCCTCCAACTCTACCGGGTTCTGGGTGGCGAGCACCATGAAGGGGCGAGGCAGGGGCATGGTATCCAGGTCAATCGTGACCTGCCGCTCCTCCATCGCTTCCAGCAAAGCAGACTGGGTGCGCGGCCCGGCGCGGTTTATCTCGTCGGCCAGCGCTATCTGGCTGAAGATGGGGCCTCGGCGCATCTCGAACTGCCCGGTTCCCTGGTTGTAAACGGAAGTGCCGGTGATGTCGGAGGGAAGAAGGTCAGGGGTGAATTGGATGCGCTGGAAGGTGCAGCCCAGGGAACGGGCCAACGCCTTTGCCATCGTGGTTTTGCCGGTGCCTGGCACATCTTCGAGCAGCACATGGCCCTCGCACAGCATCGCCACCAGCAGCAGTTCGATCTCGCCCGCCTTGCCTACGATAACCCGCTCTACACTCTTTTGCACCCTGCCGGCCAGGCTTGCTACTGCATCCATATCGGGGGCGGGGAAAGACGGGGCGACATCTAGAGACAGGCTGCTCCGCTCGAGAGACATATGCTTCTCCTACTTGGTATATTAGGCTTTACATTGTACACTAGCAAGAGCGGCAAACGGTTCACTCAACTGAGTTAGGCAGGGTCTATTCAAAGTCGGTGATTGGAGAAACAGTTGGCCTTTGTATGCCTCACTGCGTGAGGAATCAGTACGCCGGCATGGTGCTAAGGAGACTGATTCCTCACTGCGTTCGGAATGACACATCTCTACTTGGTACGCCATTACCCGCGCCGTTACCGACTTTGAATAGGCCCTATTGAGATAGCTATGAAGTGATGAAAGGACTGAGTTAGTGGATCCGACACATTCTTTCCTCAGCCGTAATGCTCGGCTCCTCGTTACTAGGTGCTATAGGAGAAACGCGGCATGAGGGAGTTCCTCTTGATAGGGGCAGGCGCGGTGCTGGGGGCCAACCTGCGCTACTGGCTCACTCTGCTTTTGGCCGACCGCTTCGGCCCGGCTTTCCCATACGGCACGCTTTTCGTCAACATAAGCGGCAGCTTCTTGCTCGGCTTCGTGCTGACGCTCATGGGCCTGCGCTTGGTGGCCGACCCCGGCTTGCGCCTGCTGCTGGGCACAGGCTTCCTCGGCGCCTACACCACCTTCTCAGCCTTCAGCTACGACACCCTCGTGCTGCTTGAGCGCGGAAACCTGCCGGCAGCCTTCCTGTACGCAGGCGGAAACCTGTTCGGCTCAGTCCTAGCGGCGTACTTGGGGATTGTGCTGGCTCGGCTGGTAGGGTAAGCACTGGCACAACAGGCCGAAATATGGGACAATAAAGTCTGTAAACGCTGCTTGCCTGGCCCTTCATGCCGGCACGTAAAGCCGCGTAAGTGGTCAGACTTAAAGTAGGGGCCTGAATGCGAAGC
The DNA here is from genome assembly GCA_038231875.1 of Chloroflexia bacterium. GTDB lineage: Bacteria > Chloroflexota > Chloroflexia > QHBQ01 > JADMIH01 > JADMIH01. The sequence continues at coordinate 2,992 of JBBSIX010000065.1, forward strand.
AGAACCCCCCGTGCATACCTGGTGGTTATTCCCGTTCTTCGGGGAAAGGATAGAGGGCAGGCGCGGAGGGTTCTTGGGGGCAAAGCCCAATGGTGGTTCTGCTTCGCATTCCAGGCCTCTACAGGCTGTTGTCCCACCCCAAGTCAGAACACTTACCATAGAAATGTGTAGGAGAGAACTGCATTGAATAGAGTTGCATCTTCCAGCGGGGTATCGCCCCTGACGCGGGTGGCAGTCATGTTGCTGTTACCGATGCTCATGTGGGCGGTGATCGCCTGCGACAACGGCGCAGGCGGGCAGACCACCGCTCGCGCCCCTTACGAGGGTGTGCCGGAGGGCACGCCTAAAGGTCTCGGTTCGACCACCCCCGACCCCACAGAGGTGCTGGAGAAAGCGCCCGCAGGCCAACTGCCCAGCTTCATCGCCAAGCTCACCGGCCCCGACCTACAGAGGGCCACCAACCTCTACACAGGCGCGATGCAGCACTATGACGAGTTTGGCTACATCCCCTGCTACTGCGGCTGCGCCATTTACGAGCACCCCCACAAAAGCCTGGCCGACTGCTATGTGAAGTCTAAAGCTGCCGACGGCACGATGGAGTTCACCGACCACAGTACCACGTGCAGCCAGTGCCAGGAGGGCGCGCAAATCGCCCTGGACGGCCTGGGCCAGAAGATGTCTATCGCAGACATCCGCACCACCGAGTACAAGCGCCTCGGCTACACCCAGATTTGGACCGACACCCCGGCCCCCTAGCCTCTGACGATGGATCTCGGATTTCGGATTTCGGATTGCCGGTTTTGCCACTCAAATCCGCAAGCCGAAATCCGAAATCCGCAAGATGAAGCTTCTCCACATAATCCAGCGGTACTATCCCTACGTCGGCGGCTCGGAACTCTACTTTCAAGAGCTTTCCGAGCGGCTGGCGCGGGCAGGCCACCGGGTGGAGGTGTGGACGACCGACGCCTGGGACCTCGACTACTTCTGGTCGAAAAAGGCCAGGCGAGTAGCTTCCCCGCGGGACGTTCATAACGGCGTAGTTATCCGGCGCTTTCCGGTGCGCCACCTGCCCTTCCCCCCTATCTACTACCGCGCTTGGCGGCGGGGCATGGCCGAACTGAGCGACCTGCCTCTCGACACCACAGGGCTGCTGTACAAGCTGTCGCGGAGCACCCCCTGGGGTCCCGCGATGCGCCGCGCCCTCAACGCTTTGCCGCCGGGCGCGTTCGACCTTGTACACAGCACCAACATCCCGTTCGAGGCGATGATCTCGGCGGCTGCCGACTACGCCGAGCGGGCCAGCATCCCCCACATCATTACCCCTTTCACCCACCTGGGCGAGCCTGGCGACCGCAGCATCAACCGCTACTATTCGATGCGCCACCAGCTTGACCTGGAACGCCGCGCCTTTCGCCTGATCGTGCAGACACGGTTGGAGCGCGATTTCCTGGGCGACCTCGGTATACGGGCAAGCAAGATGCGGCGGGTGGGCGTGGGGGTGAACCCTTACGAGGTGGTGGGAGGCAACGCCGAGCGGTTCAGGCGTAAGTACGGGGTGGAGGGGCCAATCGTCTACTACATCGGCGCGGCGGCCTATGATAAAGGCACTACCCACACGATAGAGGCGATGCGGCAGGTGTGGGCGCGGGGGGTGGATGCCACCTTTATCATGGCAGGCTCCACGATGCTCGACAAGTTTCGCAGCTACTACGAACAGTTGCCGGAGTGGGTGCGCGAGCGATGCCGGTGGCTCGGGTTCCTCTCCAATCAGGACAAGCTCGACCTGCTGGCCGCCGGGCAACTGTTCTGCATGCCGTCGCGCACCGACTCGTTCGGCATCGTCTACCTGGAAGCCTGGCTGAACGGCGCGCCGGTGATCGGGGCATTGGCGGGAGGCGTGCCGGAGGTGATTTCGGACGGGACGGACGGCTATCTTGTGGAGTTCGGAGATGTAACCGCCCTCGCCAATACGATACAATTCCTGCTGCAACGCACCGACATCGCCCGCGAAATGGGCCAGGCGGGTCGCCGCAAAGTGCTGGCCGAGCACACCTGGGACCACAAGATCGCCCGCATCGCGGATATTTACGGCGAAGCGATCAGAGGCTAGAGGCGACGGGGCTACCCTGCCGGCTACCTACATCTCAAGCTATGATAGGCCACCTTGCCGGCGAAAACAGCACTTATTGCGCCTTGTCATTCCGAACCTGAATTGCGTAGCAAGAACCGAGGAATCAGTACGCCGGCATGACAGTCGGGGTAAAAAGTGTCGTGCCTTACACTGCCGGAAAAGAAGATACTGTGCCGCTAACTACCATGCTCCACCGGCTGATTCCTCACTTCGTTCGGAATGACAGATTGTAGTATAGGTGAGCGCGACCAGTTGCGGTTGCCCTTGTGGTTCTGCTTAAGATGTGAGCAATCACCAAGGGCTACCCACCTCCGGGATGCGACCACGCATGTGGTATACTGCACTACTTACGTGCGTTCATACACGGCAAGAGGGCATAAACACAAATATATAGGAGCGGCATACTAATGAAAATAGGATTACAGGTAAATAATTTCACATGGTCGGAAAACAGAGAGATCGGAAAGACGTTCGCCGACATAGGCAGGCGGGCAGAGGAGGCCGGGTTCGACAGCTTCTGGGTAATGGACCACTTCTTCCAGATACAGGGCATCGGCCCCGTCGAGTGGCCTATGATCGAAGGCTACAGCGCACTGTCCTATATCGCAGGGGTTACATCTAAGATAAAGCTCGGCACAATGGTCACGGGCGTAACTTACAGGTACCCAGGCATCCTCATCAAAACCGCCACCACCCTAGACGTGCTGTCCGGCGGGCGCGCCTACCTGGGCATCGGCGCGGCCTGGTTCGAGCGCGAGCATCAGGGCCTCGGCGTGCCCTTCCCACCCCTCAAGGAGCGGTTCGAGCGGCTGGAAGAAACGCTGCAAATCGCCCACCAGATGTGGTCCGAAGACAACGGCCCCTACGAGGGCAAGCACTACCAACTGGCCGAGACCCTCAACCACCCGCAGGCGATCAGCAAGCCCCACCCACCCATCCTGATCGGGGGAACCGGCGAGCAAAAGACGCTGCGCTTCGTCGCCAAGTACGGCGATGCGTGCAACCTCTTTGTGCGCCTGGGCGACGACGTGCTGCGCCACAAGCTCGACGTGCTGCGCGGGCACTGCGAAACCGAAGGCCGCCCCTACGAGGAGATCGAAAAGACCAGCCTCGACTCGATGCAGATAGGCAACGATGGCGGCGAGCGCACCATGACGGCGCAGCAAGCGATAGACTACTTCGGCCACGTCGCCGAGTTGGGCTTCGACCATGCCCTCATCAGCATGGGCAACGTCTCGGACCCGGATGCCTTCGACGTGTTCCGCGACACAATCGTGCCCGCCGTTCACGCCATCCCGGTGGCAGGCCGCTAGAGGGCTACATGCGGTGAGACCCCTCACCGGCATGCTGTTTTCTTCACAGGGGCGAGCACCCCGCCCCCGGCGCTCGCCCCTTGCATTCTCAAGTTCCATAGGAGACAAAATAAACAAATGGCTACACTAGATGACAAAACAAAACAGTTCCTCGATGAGAAGCGCTTCGCCGTAGTCGCCACCATCAATGCTGACGGCACACCCCAGCAGACGGTGCTGTGGTACATGTTGAACGGCGACAAGATCATAATGAACACCGCAGTGGGACGGGTCAAGGAGAAGAACCTCAAACGCGACCTCCGCATATCTTTTTGCGTCGAAGAAGGCTACCAGTATGTAACTTTGGAGGGGCGCGCTGAACTCGACTACGATCAGGAGCGAGCGCATGAGGACATACAGGCCCTGGCGGTGCGCTATCAAGGCGAAGAAGCCGGCCGGAAGATGGCCGAAAACACCTTTAACAAAGAAGAGCGTGTCACGATCCGCATGACGATTGAAGATGTTGACGCTCGCCTCTGATACACTCAGGATAGCAGCCCTGGCAGGCGGCGTGGGCGGGGCAAGGCTGGCGGACGGCCTTCAGGAAGCCCTGGAGGCGGGCGCGCTGTCCGTCATCGTCAACACGGGCGACGACTTCAAGCTGTGGGGCCTCCATATCTCCCCCGACCTCGACACGGTGATGTACACCCTGGCGGGCCTCGCCGACCCTGTGCAGGGTTGGGGGCTGGAACGCGACACCTGGATGACCCTTGAGATGGTGGAACGCTATGGCCGCGACCCCTGGTTTCGCCTGGGCGATATGGACCTTGCCACCCACATCTTGCGTACCCAGATGCTCAACGAAGGCCGCAGCATCACCGAGGCGACCGGCGATCTTGCCGCCGCACTGGGCGTGCCTTCGCACATCCTGCCGATGTGCAATGAGGAGGTGCAAACCAAAGTAAGTACACCCGATGGTATGCTCGACTTCCAGGAGTACTTCGTGCGCCGCCGCCACGCCGACCCCGTAACCGGCATCAGCTATCAGTACAGCCTAGTGCCCCAGATGACCCCGCAGGTTGGGTTGGCGATAGAGGAGGCCGGCGCTATTGTCCTCTGCCCGTCCAACCCATTCGTAAGCATAGACCCTATACTCCAGGTGGAGGGCATGCGGGCGGCGCTTGCCCGGTCATCTGCGCCCATCGTGGCGGTCAGCCCAATCGTGGGGGGCGCTGCCGTCAAAGGCCCGGCGGCTGACATGATGAGGAGCCTGGGGCACGAAGTGTCGCCTGTGGGTGTGGCGCGGCTCTACAGAGGGCTGGTGGACGGTATGGTGATAGACACGGTGGACGGCGCGCTCGCCCCACGTATCCGCGACCTGGGCATGGAAGTTGAAGTTACCCGCACCGTTATGAAAGACAGAGCCGGACGGCAGGCGCTGGCCGCCGATGTGATGAACTTCTGCCGCCGCCTGGGGCCCGCGAAGGAGCGGGCGCAGGCATGAAAATCGCCGCTGTTGTGCCGATAAAGAGCCTTTTGCAGGCCAAGAGCCGCCTGGCAGGCACTCACACACCCCAGGAGCGCGCCGAGCTTGCCCACCATATGTTGCAGCACGTGCTGCACGTTATCGCCGCCTCGGAGGTCGTGCAAAGCGTCGCCGTTATCAGCCCCACCCCCAGCGAACTCCGGCTCCCGCGCGACGTGACGCCGTTGCTGCAAACGAGCGAGGGCCTCAACCAACTACTCGAACAGGGGCGGGAGTGGGCAAAGGAGCAAGGGGCGGAAGCCTTCATGACAACCTTCGCCGACCTGCCCCTGCTGACGGCCTACGATATTGCCGCTATAGCCGGCATGGGGGCCGAAATGGACACGGTGGTACTCGCACCCGACCGCCACAGCCAGGGCACGAACATCATGCTCCTCCACCCGCCCACCCTCCTGCCGTTCGCGTTTGGCCCAGGCAGCTTCCAGAGGCATGTTGCCCTGGCGCACGAAGCGCGGGCACATATGCAAATCTACCGCTCCCCAGGCTCCACTCTTGATATAGACACGCCGGACGATCTTGCCGCTTTGCATGGATTGGCCGCGTGTGCGGGGATCTAGCACGAGGCCCATGGTGAACATACTCAGCGTTGCGTTACTACAAATGACCTCCTGCGGCAGCGACCAGGGGGCGAACCTGCACAAAGGCGAGGAGTTCTGCCGCCGCGCAAAGGCGATGGAGGCCGACATCGCGCTTTTCCCTGAGATGTGGAACATTGGCTACGGCGAGTGCCCCAGCCAACCGGACGGCAGGGAGAGGTGGCGGGCGCAGGCAGTAAGCGTCGAAGGCGGCTTCGTGACCCACTTTCGGGAGCTTGCGCGAGAACTGGACATGGCAATCTGCATTACCTACCTCGAAAGTTGGCCCGGCGCTCCTCGCAACTCGGCCTCGCTCATTGACCGGCACGGGGAGATAGCGCTGACTTACGCTAAGGTGCATACTTGCGACTTCTCGATGGAGGCCGCCCTGACGCCGGGCGACGACTTCTTTGTGGCCGCGCTCGACACCGCCGGGGGCGAGGTGACGGTCGGCATAATGATCTGCTATGATCGCGAGTTCCCGGAGAGCGCGCGCATACTGATGCTGAAGGGGGCCGAGCTTATCCTGACGCCCAACGCCTGCACGCTGGACGCCGGGCGCATCGGCCAGTTCAGGGCGAGGGCCTTCGAGAACATGGTGGGGGTCGCCATGACCAACTATGCAGCCCCTCAAGACAACGGCCATTCGGTGGCCTTCGACGCGGCCTCCTATGAAGCGGCCACAGTGGAGGCCGACGGCCTGCCCAGGGATACCCTTATAATAGAGGCAGGCGAGCGGGAGGGGATCTATATGGCCCAGTTCGACATGGAGAATATAAGGGCCTATCGGAGGCGCGAAACGTGGGGCAACGCCTACAGACGGCCCCGGTGCTACGGCATCCTCACTTCGCTTGAGGTTAGCGCGCCGTTTATCCGGGAGGATGCCAGGCGGTAGTAAGGCCGAGGGCATCCAGTCCTTCTAAAGATTTAGCATGAAGGAGTACAAGCGATGGCAGATCGGAAAGTAACTTTCGGCTGGGTGATACAGCCCACACCGCGCGGCTTCCCCGACGAGGTGATGAACGACCCCAACCGGGCGGCAGCCGCCCTCAGGGAGGCCAACGAGCGCACTATCGAGGCAACGCGCCCACATTTCAACGCGGTGTGGGCGGAAGACCACTTTCAGTGGGGCGACAGGCCCGTGATAGAGGCAATCACCACCCTATCCTACCTGGCCGGGCGGCACACAGGCATGAAGTTCGGCCATATCGTGCTGGGGCAGTCGTACCGCAATCCCGCCCTCACCGCCAAGATGGCCGCCAACCTGCAACTGCTGACCGGCGGCAACTTTATCCTGGGCATCGGGGCGGGCTGGAAAGAGGACGAGTACCGAGCTTACGGCTATCCCTACCCCTCGGCGGGCACGCGCATTGACGAACTGGAGGAGGCGGTGCAGATCATCCGCGCCTTGTGGACGCAGAGCCAGGCCAATTTCCAGGGAGAATATTACAGTATCGAAAACGCCGAGTGCATCCCCCACCCTGACCCTCCGATCCCCCTGTTGATAGCGGGCGGCGGCGAGAAAAAGACGCTGAGAGTGGTCGCTAAGTACGCCGACTGGTGGAACTACAACTTCTGCACAACCGAGGAATACGCCCACAAGCAAGAGGTGCTGGCCGCCCACTGCCGCGACGTTGGCCGCGACCCCGCAGAGATAGTCCACACGTACTATGGCGCACTCAGCCTCGTGGCGGACCCCGCCAAAGCCGAGCATCGCGACGAGTTCCACGTGGTAGGCGGCACACCCGACATGGTGGCCGACGAACTAAACCGCTTCGTCCAACTGGGTGTGCAGCACTTCCAACTGCGCTTCCTCGACTTTCCCCGCACAGACGGCCTGGAAATGTTCATTGAAAGGGTCATCCCGCGGCTCACCGGCAACGCTCCCTAGCCGGCGCGTCCAACCACGAAAAAAATCTTTGTGTCGTCCTTTGCGTCTTTGCGTTTAGCGTCGTCTTACTGGAACAGGGGCCGGCAAACCAGGGAAAGCAGCGAAAGCCATGCAGATCAACATGACAGGTATAACCTCAATACCCGAAGTACAGGCGGGCGACGACCTGCCCGCGCTCATCCTAGCCGGGTGCGAGGCCGAGGGCGCACCGTTGCGAGCCGGCGACGTGCTGGTCGTCACACAGAAGATAGTGAGCAAGGCCGAAGGGCGGCTGCTCGACCTGAACGATGTGGAACCTTCGGCGTTCGCGCTGGAGTTCGCCCAGCGTTGGGGCAAAGACCCCCGCCATACCGAGGTGGTGCTGCGCGAGAGCGTCAGGATAGTGAGGATGGACCGGGGCATCATCATCAGCGAGACGCGGCACGGCTTTGTTTGCGCCAACGCGGGGGTGGATGCCTCCAACGTGGCGGGCGAGCATCTCCTCTGCCTCCTTCCCGAAGACCCCGACGCCTCTGCCCGCGCCCTGCGAAGGGCGATAAAGCAGAAAACAGACGTGGATGTTCCGGTCATCATCTCCGACTCGTTCGGGCGTCCCTGGCGAAACGGCATCGTCAACGTGGCAATCGGCGTGTCGGGGCTGGCGCCGTTGATAGACTACCGGGGCCAATACGACGCCAACGGCTATCTCCTAAACGTCACCGTGATCGCCGTAGCCGACGAACTGGCTTCAGCCGCCGAACTGGTCATGGGCAAGCTGGACGCCTGCCCCGTCGCCATCGTGAGGGGCTACTCGTTCACAAAAGACGAGGGCAAGGCGCAAGAGTTGGTGATGGACCCCTCGAGAGACCTGTTTAGATAGCAAAGAGAGGTAAAAATGAACTACATAGGATATGCGGCAATGGCCGAACAATTCAGCCCAACCGAGATAGTAGAGTACAGCAAAGCAGCAGAAAGCAACGGCTTTACAGCCCTCATGCTCTCCGACCACTTTCAGCCCTGGGTTCCTTCGCAGGGACAGTCGCCCTTCGCGTGGGCGCTGCTGGGCGCGCTGGGGGAGGCCACCAAACTGCGCTTCGGCACCGGCGTGACACCCCCCGGCTGGCGCTACCACCCGGCTATCCTGGCGCAGGCCGCCGCCACGCTGGAGGCGATGTACCCTGGCCGCTTCTACCTGGGATTGGGCGCGGGGGAGGCCCTCAACGAGCACGTCACGGGGCAGTACTGGCCCGAACCCGTTACCCGCCTTGAGATGCTCGCCGAGGCTATCGAGATTATCCGCAAGCTCTTCACCGGCAAGACCGTCAAGCACCGGGGCGATTACTTCACACTGGAAACCGCCCGCCTGTGGACCATGCCTGCCGAGCCGCCGCCTATATACGTTGCCACCTCCGGTCCGATCAACGCCGAGCGCACCGGGCGCACCTGCGACGGCATCATCACGGTGGGAGCCGCCGACGAGAAGATACGCATGTTGCTTGGCCGCTTTGAGAAAGGGGCAAAGGAGGCGGGCAAAGACCCAGCGGGTATGCCGCGCATCGTCCAGCTGCACGTCTCCTGGGCCTCCACCGATGAGGCTGCCATTGAACAGGCGGTGAAGGAGTGGCCCAACGGCGGTATGAACTTCCCCAAGCAGGACATCCGCAACCCGGAGGATTTCGAGGCGATGTCGAAGCTGGTGCAGCCCGAAAACTTCAAAGGACGTGTGCTGATGTCAGCCGATTTGCAGGTACATCTGGACCATCTGCAACACTATGCCGACCTCGGCTTCAGCGAAATCTACGTCCACAATGTGGGCCGCAACCAGCGCGAGTTTATCGAGGCATACTGGCGCGAGGTGCTGCCCAACCTGAAATGGCAAAAGTAGAAGCGCCGCCGACCTTCAGCCCTCGACAAGCCGCGTACCTGACCGAGCAGAGAGTAGCGCGCTTCGCAACGGTTGACGGGGCCGGCAGGCCCTGTCTTGTGCCGGTCTGCTATGCCTTCAGTGGAGAACACTTCTATATCGCCCTCGACGACAAGCCCAAGAGCGTGGCCCCAACTCGCCTTAAGCGTGTGCGTAACATCCTGGCGAACCCCCGTGTCACGCTCCTGGTAGACAGCTACTATGAGGATTGGAGCCGCCTGAGCTACGTCATGGTGCATGGCCTGGCTGCGTTGGAGGCCCCCGGCAGCGACTTGCACACGAAAGCGGTGCAGATGCTGCGGGAAAAGTACCCTCAGTACCGAGACATGAGCATTGACGAGCGACCTGTGATCGCCGTCACCCCGGTGTCGGCACACGGCTGGCATGCCGGTGCAGGAAGTACATCGGGAGACGCGCCCCCCGACCGCCGGGAACTGGACTTTGCATCACTCGCAAGAGGCAGACACGTAGTAAGGCGGTTTTTACCGCTTGAGGTTCCCCGCGAGCTTGTGGAGACAACGCTTGAGGCTGCACGCTGGGCGCCCTCTCCACACGGCATACAGCCCTGGCGCTTTGTAGTGCTGACGCGCCCCGACCTGAAGCTGCGGCTGGCAGACGCGATGTCTGCCGAGTGGCGGCGCAATCTGGGAATGGATGGGGAAGACGCGGAGGTGGTGGAAGCCCGCCTGGGCAAGTCGCGCCATCGCCTGCTGAACACCCCGGCGCTGATTATCCCCTGCCTCTACATGGAGGGGATGCACCTCTACCCCGACCCCGCCCGGCAGGAAGCCGAGGTGACTATGGCGGTGCAGAGCCTGGGGGCCGCCGTGCAGAACATGCTCCTCAGCGCCTACAGTCTGGGCCTGGACACCGGCTGGATGTGCGCGCCCCTGTTCTGCCCCGACGTAGTACGCCAGGCCCTGGACCTCACCCCGGCCCTCACCCCACACGCCTTGATCCAGCTAGGCTACGGCTCCCAGGACCCACCCCGCCGCCCTCACCGGCCCCTGAGCGAGCTTGTCGTCCGGTACGACTGAGGGGTGGGTCTGGATGCGGTAGACAGAGACGGAAACACAAAGTGCGCTTCCTACAGGGCGGCGCTCGTGGACTCCGGCAGTACAAGTTTGGGCAGTATCGTCTCCAGCTGTGGGCGCAAGCGCTCGTACTGCGGGGGCAGCTTGAGGTGAGTGCCCAGCGACTCCAAAGGCTCGTCCACGGTGAAGCCCGGCGGGTCCGTGGCTATCTCGAACAGCACGCCACCCGGCTCGCGAAAGTAGATCGAGTGGAAGTACTGGCGGTCTATGATC
>JBBSIX010000066.1:0-13563 GCA_038231875.1 Chloroflexia bacterium
AAAGGTAGCTACCGCCGTGCTGGTGCGGGTCGTTGTGGCTGTGGATACCGCCGTGCTCGTGCGCGTGATCGTGGCTGTGACGGTGGGGGGCGCTACGGTCAGTGTGCTGATAGGCGTAGTGGTCTGCGTAACGGCAGGCGTAACCGAAGGTGTGCCACACCCTCCCTGCTGCACGGTGACAAGCTCGATGAACTGGGCATTTACTCCCGTCATCTTGGTAGATACCAAGCCTCCACTGCGGTTGATCTCGTAGACGCCTGTGCCGTTGGTGGTTAGAATATTGCCGTTCGGCAGTTCATACGCGCCCCGATTGCCCGTTACAGGGGCATACCGGCCCACGAACGCGCCTGTTGACGTGTACTCAAGCACACCCGTTTCCGAACCGCTGAAGTTGGCTACCAGCACGTTGCCGTTGGCTGCCTGGGCGATCTGCTGTGGGTAAGTGCTTACCGAAGCAAAGTTGTCCAGGTAGTTGCCGGCGGTGTCGTATCTGTGTACTGCCGAGCTACTGCTCCCACTCACCAGATAGTCGGTGGTTCGGCGGAGGACATCAAAGGGGCTGCTCAAGCCGCCGGAGCCGGCTGCGATGAAGTTGCCCAGGTAGTTGCCGCTGGTGTCAAACTCGGCTACTGCATTGGCGTTGGCGCTGGAGCCGACTGTGACCAGCAGGTTGCCGTTGGGGCGCAAAGTAATACCACGAATGTTGTCGAGAATAGCGTTGTTGACCCCGCCGGCGGGAGCAAACACTCCCAGATAGGTCCCGTCCGTAGCATACTCCTGCACCACGTCTCGTATCTGGTCGGCGACCAGGATAGTGTTGCCCCCTGCGCTGAGGATGGCATTCTTGGGGGAGCTAAGGTGGTCCGGGTCTGCGATATAGTTGGCGTTAACCAGGTCGCCCGTAACGGCATCGAAGGCCAACACTCTGTCGGCGGTCCAGTCGGGGATCAGCAGCAGAGAAGCGCTGTTGCCCCCTACGCAGGTGGCTGTGGCGCTTGCGCCAACCGTCAACGTGGCGAGTGCTGTGCTCGTCATAGTGACTGTACTGGTGCGGGTGGTTGTAGATGTGGCTACTGCTGTGAGGGTGAGTGTGGGTACTGCCGTGCTGGTGCGGGTGCTGGTGGAGGTGGATACTGCTGTAAGGGTGAGAGTAGCTACTGCCGTGCTGGTGCGGGTGCTGGTGAAAGTGGGTACCGATGTGCTTGTACTTGTGCTGGTGGTTGTAGAGGTGACAAACCCTGATATGGTGAAGTGTGCCACCTGCGGATCGTGGTCGCTGGCATGGTCGGCGAACTCGGCGTTGACATGCAAAACGTCGTAGAAGCGCGGATAGGAGAACATATTCGGGCTTATCAGCGTGTGGTCCAACGCCTGCGCGTTCCCCTCGAACTCATAAGTGTACTGCTCGTTGAGGGGCAGGGTGTCTATCAGGTCGTACAGCACAGGAGTGCCGGTGGGGCTGGGAGTGACGGTAATAGCGCCGTTGGGTACGCGTGCTGTGGAACCGAACTCCAATATGTGGACCGTGTCGGAGAACTGGAAATCGTTGATGTCGCCCGTCACCACGATATTGGCACTCGGGTCAATCTGAAGTATCTGGTTGACGAAATTGTTGACGATCTGAGCCTGCTGGTGGCGCTGCACTTCCGAGGAGCGCACCGGCGGTTGGTAGCGACCGAACAGGGGCTGGTCGCCGCCCTTCGAGTTGAAGTGGTTGCCCACCACGAAAATCTTCACACCGTTGAAGGTGAACTCGCCCGCCAACGGTTTGCGACTTGTGTTGAAGGCCGGGTCGTTGGGGTTGATGCGTCCGGGGCTGATCGAAAGCTCCGGGCTGCCGTTGTTATTCACCACCTGCACAGGCGTGGTAGCATCGCCGCCCGGCCTGTCAATGAAGCTGAGGCCCCGGTCGGTGCGGAACAGGAATCCCTGGCGAATATTGCCGCCCGGCTGTCCGCCATCCTGATTGTTAACCGGGTCTATCTGGCGGTAGGTGTAGGTAGGGCCGCCCGCAGTCTGGATAGCCGCTATCAGCATGTTCCAGGTCTGGCTGGCATCTACATTGCCGGAGTTGGTGGGACCGTCGTTGTCCTGTATCTCCTCTATCGAGAGCAGGTCGGGCGACTTGAGGTTGTTTACGATGAGGGCCGCCAGCCTATCGAACTTGGACTGCGGGTCCACAGGCGAGAGGTTCTCGACGTTGAAGTTGCCGATTGCCACCTGATTTGTGGCGGCGGGTGTGGTGGTTTCGCGCTGCAAGTTGGACGACACGCCTGCCAAGGACTGGGTAATCTCCAGCTTGAAGTTGCCGAAACTGTAATCTATCAGGCCGACGGCGGGGCCGTCGAAGTGGTCGCTCACGTCCACAGCGGGGGTATTGAGGAACACGTCGTCGAGGAGAATACGCTCCGGGTTGAAATCGTTGGGGCGGATAATCAGGCCCCCACGCACTGTGCGAACCGAGGCGTTGACCCCGTCGTCGCCCACAACCGCGATCTCGCCAAAGGCGCTGGTGGGGCCGACGGCCACAGGATTGTTTACCTGCACGCGCATCGCTTCCAAGCTCTCGTAGAAGTCTATACCATCCTGGTCGGGGTCGAACACCCCGCTCGTCTCTACGCTGCCGGCGGCATCGTCCTCGATGATCATGTTGGGGGGCACGCGCCCGCCGTTACCGATCACCACCGGCGTAGGTAGAGCATTGCCCGTAGAAACTACAGCTACAGTAGGGGCTGTGATCTCGGTGGTGGTGAGGTTAGTCGAGGAGGAGCCGCCGGGGCGGAACTCGGTGACGCTGCCGCTCACCAGCACACTGTCGCCGACATTTACAGTTGGCGCACTACTGGTGAAGACGAATATGCCCTCGGAGGTGGCATTGTCCGCGTCCGGCAGCGGGTCTTGCATGTAGAAGCCGTTCGATTTGGTGGCGACCACTATGCCGGGCACGTTGCTCACTGCTGTGCCGTTGAGAGGCGACAAATGGCTTGCACCCTGGATGTCGTGGATACGCGCCGAAGGGGTGGACGTAGAGGTGCTTGTGCCGGTAGCGGTAGGCGAGCCGGGCGTGCTTGTGAGGGTGCTTGTGCCGGCGGCGGTTTGGGTGGAGGTGACGGTAACGGTTCCGGTAGCTGCCGAGCAAAGATTGGCCGGTGAGCTGCTGTTGCGCGGATCAGGCGCGGCGACCGTAAAGTCGCTGTTGTTGTTGTCGGTATCGGTGCAGCCGTTGGTGTTGCGCCGGCCGCTGGTGGTCGAGTTGAGGGCCGGTACAGCGCCCGCGCCCTCGAAGCAGTTGGCAGTGCCGTAGCCCACGAAGTCGGCTATCGCCGGATCCGAGGGGCAGGTGCCGCTAAGGGCTGTGTTGTTGCTTACCAGGGCTACCTTGCCGTTTGCAGCAGCCATGCTAATCGTACCTACGGCATCTGGTGGCGGCAAAGGTCCGCCTGACGAGCCTCCGCCTTCCTGCACCAGGAAGTACCGCCCCGGCTGGACCGTGCCGGTAAGGGTGGTCGCGCTCCAGGTCGAGCCTGTTGACGAGGCGTACTGCACCGACCAGTTGGTCATAGTGATCGGCATACTGGATGGGTTGAAAACCACTATGTAGTCGTTGCTGTAGGTGCAGCCTGAAGTACACCCGCCGCCGCCGTACACCTCGGCGATCACCAGATTGGTGTTACCGGGGTTGGCCCTATGTACTGCCGGCGCGACGATAGGGGCAGCCGCATGGGCGGCGGGCGCCCCCGCTTCGCTCATCCCCACGCCTACAGCCATGCCGGCGAACAACATAGCCGCCATAAAAGCAAAGGCCGCCACATGCGCCTTTGCACCGTTTCGGATGGAAAACCTCATAGAACCTGACCCCTCCCTACTACTCTCGCTACTACATACTACACAATCGCACCTATCTCACCGCCGGCTCAACTATGCAGCGTCACGCCCACACCAACACAGCCATTTGATAAGATGCCGGACCGGAGAGAATTATACTATAAAGCCGCGCGCATGGCAAAGATTTCCTCATAGGCTAGCGGCCTTATTGCCGAGCGCTCATGCACAATCTGCATTGTACACGCAGGATGTTAGCGGGGTATTAACGCAAGGGCGAAAAGGGGGCGATTTTAAAGGACTAACCCCACCGGCTTGGGCAATCCGGTGGGGTTATCCTAAAGGAGGAAAGTTCTTCTATATAGCATAACGGACGGGAGGGCCGTTCGCTTCACTCGATTCAGACCAAATCCCGAACGATTTTTTGTAGGTCCAAAGGAAATATCAAAATCAGCCAAACAACGTACCACAGGCCGGAAAACACCAGCGCCCTTGCGGTCAGCCGCTTTTGCACCACCATCGTGCCGAACAGCACAGCCGCCGCCACTATCGCCAGACCCGCCTGCGTAAAGGCAGCTACGAACTCCGGCCCGGCGTGCCACTCGGTAAAGACCATGCCGAACGACACCGGCAAGGTGCTTTGGAACACCATCGCCCCGGTGATGTTGCCCATCGCTAGGGTGTCCTTCGAGCGGCGTACCCACAAAACGCTATTGAACTTCTCCGGCAACTCGGTCGCCAGGGGAACCACTATCAGCGACAGAATAAGCGGCGTTACCCCCAACGAATTGGCGACGTCGCTCACGTACCCCACAAACAGGACGGCTGCCCCTATGATCAACCCCAGGCCGAACACCGTCTGGAAGACTATCAAGGAGAGAGGCGGGTTGGGATTGCGGCGCGCTATATGCAAAGGGGAGAGTTCTTCCGCATCGTCCTCGTCCGTGACTTCCTCCGAGGTGTCGGTGGCATGTTTATAGACGTAAAAGCCGTACAACGCAAGCAAACCGAGGGCGATTGCGACTTTCACAGCCTCGCTCTCTATGAAACCACTTATCAAAGCCACAGTAAAGGCTATCAGGAAGAAACGGATGTCACGCGACAGGATAGTGCTGTTCACCCGCAGGGTCAGGTCGCGCCGGCCTTGCCGAGCGAAGATGAAAATGGCGATGCCCGTCACCAGCATCGCCACCGTAGCCAGCATGAAAGGCGCGCCGATGATCGCTCCCAGCCCCACATCGTTGGCGTGGCTCTCTCCCCCTGCTGTGGCCCCAAACACCACCGCCACAATCGGTATCAGCGTTTCCGGCAGCGCCGTGCCTACCGCCGCAAATATGCTTCCCAGCATCCCCTCGTTGAGGTTCAGCTTTTTGCCCAACCACTCGATACTGTTGGTGAACACATCGCACCCAAGCAGTATAACCACCAAACCCACCAGCAACATCAACCACGAAAACCACACAGCTTCGCGCTCTCCTTGTTCCTTGTTTCCTTGTAGTGTGAGACACCAAAAGCATGCCTACCGTACATGCGACACATGCCGCAGGCATGCCACTATAGCACAAAGCAGGCCGGGGCGCATCTTTTCCGAGCAAAGTAAGGGGTTCAACCCCCGTGTTATGTAATCCACCTCAGCGTCGTCTCTGCGCTCTCTGCGCCTCTGCGGTGGATTACATGTACGACACATGGCCCTGCGTAACGTGAGTGAGGAAAACAAGCAGTCGCCCCAGGCCCCTGTGCTATAATCGCGGCATGGACAAAGGTTCTAAACAAGCCGGCCTTGCCCCGTCGGGCGTGCAACCCGGTGCGCCCCTTGCCGCACGCATGCGCCCACAGAGGGTGGACGATATAGTGGGCCAGGAACACCTGCTGGGCCACGCAAAGATGCTCCGGCGGGCTATCGAGGCCGACCGGGTGCCCTCTCTCGTGCTGTGGGGGCCGCCGGGCAGCGGTAAGACCACTCTGGCTCGCGTTATCGCCAACACTACCCACGCCTACTTCGACCCAGTGAGCGCGGTGTCGGCAGGCGTGGCCGACCTGCGCCGCATCGTGAAGGAGGCCGCCGAGCGCCGGCAGAACGAGGGCCGGCGCACCATCCTCTTTATTGACGAAATCCACCGCTTCAACAAAAGCCAGCAAGACGCTATCCTGCCCCACGTCGAGGACGGCACGGTCACGCTCATCGGCGCCACCACCGAGAATCCATCCTTCGAGGTCAACTCGGCTCTGCTGTCGCGTGCGCGGGTGCTGGTACTCCACGCCCTGCGCCCCAGCGACCTATCTGCCCTCGCGGATCGCAGCCTGGCCGAACCGAACGGCCTACTGCCTCTGCAACCGGAGTTGGAGCCGGCTGCCAGAGAGCACCTGCTCAGTATCTCCGACGGCGACGCCCGGCGGATGCTCAACACTCTCGAATTGGCCGTCGTGTCGACCGAACCGGATGCCCAGGGGATCAGGCACATCACCCTGGCGGCGGTGGAGGAGGCGGCCCAGCAACGGTGGCTACAGTACGACAAGGCGGGCGAGGGACACTACGATGCGATCTCCGCCCTGCACAAATCGGTGCGCGACTCGGACCCCGACGGCGCGCTGTACTGGCTGGGGCGCATGCTGGAGGCCGGCGAAGACCCCCTCTTTATCGCCCGCCGCCTCATCAGGATGGCCTCCGAGGATGTGGGGCTGGCCGATCCGAACGCCCTGGGGCTGGCGATAGCCGCGCAGCAAACGGCACATTTCGTTGGTATGCCCGAAGCGGACTTGGCGCTGGCCCAGGCTGCCATCTACATCGCACTGGCTCCCAAGAGCAACGCCCTGTACACCGCCTACAAGGGGGTGAAGGACGATGTAGCTCGCACCCGCAACGAGCCTGTGCCGATGCACTTACGCAACGCCCCCACCGGCTTGATGCGCGAACTCGACTACGGACGTGGCTACAAGTATGCCCATGACTACCAGGGTGGACAGGTCGAACAAAGCCACCTGCCCGACTCGCTCAGGGACCGCCGCTACTACCACCCCACAGACCGAGGCTATGAGGCGCGGCTCGGCCAGAGGATGCTGGAGTGGGCCGAACAGCGTAAGCGCAACGGCCGGCAAAAGGGGCACGAGGACTAACGGTGGACATCCTGTGGCTCCTCGTGGCCGCCGTGCTTTTGCTCGTGCTGGGCATGGCCGCGCTGGCCTTCGATACGGCACGCAGGCACGCTTCCCCTGGTCTGCCGCGCCTCCTTACCGATCTCACCACTCGCCTCATGGGGGCAAGCGTGTACCTGCCGGGTCGAGGCCGTAGGCGAGCCATGGCCCACTCCGCCGGCGCGCCCCGTGTTGACGGCCGCTTGCTCAAGCCTCCGATCGCGCTGATGATAGCAGGCATAATCCTGGCGGGGGCGTTCATCGTCATGCCCGGCAGAGACGCGCCGCCACCCGCCGAGGGCGCTGTGGTGATCGGCCTGTGCCCATTCGCCGGCGCGCCCACCACAGGCAGCCCCACCGAGGCGTTCGCCGACCACTTCCTTGAAGCCTCGGCAGCCGACGGCATCATCAACCTCACGCTGCGCCAGTCTCGCAAGACGGTGGGCACACCGGAGGAGGCCGAGGCGGAGAGGGCACGTATGGGAGCCGACGCGCTTTGGTGGGGCGAGGTCGGCGCGGACGGCACGCTCACAGTGTCCCTGACCCTGGCCCCCAACTTCACCCCTGGGCAACCCGCCTGGCTGCGCCTGGAGGCCGGCGACCTACAAGGCTGGGCTTTCCCTCAGCAGGCTCAGTTTCGCCTGCCCGCAGCCACCGGCACCGACCCGATGGTTCCTGTCTCCGCAGCCATCGCTCAACTAAAGCTGGGCAATTACGCTCAAGGCGCCAAAGCCGGCTATGGAGCCGCCGCTACTCTGGACCAGGCAGCAGCCCAGAGTTCGCCGACCGAGACATCCGGTAGCGGCCTGGCACGCATACTGGAAGCCTCAGGCGAGTTCGCAGCAGGGCGGCTGCAGGAGGCGTCGGCATCTCTGGATGCCGCCGAGCAGGGGGGAGCTTTCCCTTCCGAGGCGCTGGTGGACAGGGCAATCGTAAAGCGGGCACGTGGGGACTACAGCGGCGCGCAGGCCGACGCAGGGCAGGCGCTCGCCGGTCGCAACGCCGCCGACGACGTACAGGCGCGGGCCTACTTTGTACAGGCCGGGGCCGAGGCCGACACAGGGCAGCTTGCAGCCGCTCTCGCCGACCTTGACGAGAGCATCCGGCTCGACCCTACTCTCATGACCGCAAAGCTCGCGCGGGCCGAAGTGTTGTACCGGCAAGCGCAGCCCGATGCGGCTCGCAAGCAGTTGGAGGAGTTGCTTTCCAAAACGGCATATGCCGCCCCCGGCATGCGCCTCATGGGGCTGACGCTGCTGGCGCTGGGAAGGCCCCAGGATGCGCTACAGTCCCTGGGCCGGGCCGAGGCGCTCATGCAAGGCTGGCTGGACCAACTCAGGCGCGACGAAGCTAAAGCCAACGCCATGAGCGATGCCGCCGCCGCACACAGGGCCACCGACGCTATACTCGTGCTGAACCGGCGGCTTGCCGAGATGTATCTCTACCAGGGCATGGCCTGGGCCGACATAGCCGGCAAAGAGCCGCCCGAAACGTTCTTCGGCGGCATCTGGCGTCGCTTGCGGGGCGAACCAACCTCGTGGGAGCGCGCCCGCGACCGTATGCTGGAGGCCAAGAAGCTCGACCCTCAGCGCGCCGACACATGGCTACACCTGGCCGGGGTCTACCGGCAGACGGGCGACCTCCAGTCGGCTGGGGAGGCGCTACAGGAGGCGCTCAGGTTTGATCCCAACGCACCGGAGCCTTATCTCGCCCTCGCCGAACTGCAAAGAGCGCAAAACAACCCTAAAGAAGCGGTCGCCACGCTGCGCCAACTCCTGGAACGCAGCCCGGCCACCTTCCAAGCGTACATGGATATCTACGATATTTACAACGCCTCCGGCGATACCGCGTCCGCTCAGACCGCTCTGCAAACCGCCCTGCAAACCGTCCCCTCCACAGGGGAGGACCATCTGTGGAGGGGCAAGTTCCTCCACATTCTGGGGCGCGATACGGAGGCGATAGAGGAGACCGAGCAGGCCGCCTCGGACCCGCAGCTCTGGGAGGCGCACCTGCTACTCGGCCGGCTTTTGCAGAGCGCAGGGCAAGCGCCGGATGCGCTTGTGCAGTATCAGCAGGCGCTGGCCGTGCAGCCGAATAACCCCGATGCCCTGCTTGGGGCTGGGCAACTGCTGGTAACGGCGGGGCAGGTGGACGAGGCACAGAAGCTGTTCGAGCGGCTGACTACTATCTGGCCGGACAACGTGGAAGGCCACATCGCCTACACCCAACTGCTCATACAGCGAGGCCAACTCGACCGGGCGGTGGCCGAGGGGCAACGTGCGGTGCAGGCGGGTGGGACGCGAGCCGACGCGCATTTCTTCCTGGGGGCTGCTTATGAGGCCAAGAAAGACTGGGCCGACGCTGCCGAACAGTTCAAAACGGCAACACAACGCGACCCGGAGCAGTTTGAAGCGTTTATAAGATGGGCACACTCTCTCTACAAAGGAGACCTCTACAAAGAAACCGTGGAAGTAAGCAACTCAGCAATCGCCCTGCGCGACAACGATCCGCAGCCTTACAGATGGAAAGCCGAGGCGCAACTCGCTCTGGGGCAGCCCCGCGATGCGCTGGCGAGCCTGGCAACTGCCGTGCAACTGGCCCCACACGATCCCCAGGTGCTGGCCCTGACCGCCCGCGCCTACACCCAGGCCGGCGACGAGGCGAAGGCGGCGACCTTTGCCGATCTCGCGACCCAGGCCGACCCGCACGGCACAGGGGGGCCGCTCGCCCTCGGTGCGCTCGCGCTGGCGACCAACAAGCCCGATGAGGCGCTCCAGGCATATAACGCCGCCCTCTCGGTGGCTCCGGGCCTGGCGGAGGCGCTAGCCGGCCAGGGGCGAGCATACGCTGCGCTGGGCGATCCCGCGAAGGCGTTGCAGTCTTACGCGGCGGCCCTGTCTGCCGACAGTGGGTTTGCGCCCGCCCACCTCTATGCGGGGCACGCCTACACCGAGCTTGGGCAGTGGGACGAGGCGTTCAAGCAGTATCAAGCAGCCGTGCAGTTGAGGCCGCAGTGGCCCGAAGCGCTGGACCGGCTGGGCAATGCATACTTGCAGCGCAAAGACTTGCAAAACGCCCAGGCTGCCTTTGCAAAGGCCGTGCAGGGCGCGCCCAACCTGGAGGATGCCTGGTTCGGGCTGGGTCTCGCCGGCCGAGGCAAGGGGCAAGGGGAGGCAGCTATAGAAGCTCTCAAGCAGGCGGTCAACCTCGATGCCGGCTACGCAGACGCCTGGCTGTATCTGGGGCTGACCTACGAAGAGACGGGCCAGCAGGCGCTCGCTGCCCAGGCTTTCGCCCGCGCCCGCGACACCGCGCAGTCGGCTGCCGTCCGGGAGCAGGCAGAGCAGGGCCTTTCCAGGGTAAAATAGAGCAACATGCAAACTTTAGTAGAACAAAGCGGCCCTGCAAAGGTACAACCCCTGCACATCGGACGCGCCTCCAACCTGCGGGCTTCCCTCCTCGATGTGGCCACGCTCGTCTTTGCGGGCGCAGTGTTCCTGACGCTCTGCCTGTACCAACTGCAACTGCCCGGCCTATACAACGACGAGGCTTTCGACGTGATACCGGCCATGCAACTGCTGCTGGGCCACCCGGTAGAGCTACAACGCAACGCCGCAGTACACCTTTTTGGCCTCTCCCTGCCGCTCATGTCGAGCAGCGACTACCAGGGCGTAACCAGCACATATTTGGCCTTGCCCTTCCTGGCCGTAGGCGGGGTGAACGTCATCTCCCTGCGGCTGATGACGGTGAGCGTGGGCTTACTAGGCATAGTGTTGGCTTTTTTCCTGGCGCGAACCTGGTTCGGCAGGGCGGAAGCGCGGCTCACAGTGCTGATGCTGGCCTTTTCGCCGGCCTGGGTTTTCTGGAGCAGGTTGGGAGTGTACGTGGTCTCCGAGGTCGTGCCTATAGCCACCGGCTCCTTGCTGGCCTTCACCTACTGGGTGCGTCGGCAGCCACTTGGCATGCGCAACGGCTCTCTGTACGTCGGGATGTTCTTGCTTGGCCTGGGGTTGAGCACCAAGCTGCTGTTCCTGTGGTTCATCCTGGCGGTTGCCTTTTGCGGACTCATCTTGTGTGGTGCGCGCTTGTGGGCGAGCCGGCGCGTGTGGCTCGGTCAGTGGAAGCTGTGGGCAAAGGCATGCGCGCTTTCGTTGGGGGCCTTCTGCCTGGGGGCCTTTCCCTTCCTGCTCTACAACCTCATGACGCGGGGCACGTTCAACCTTCTGCGTGGTTCCCTGTCCAATCTGGGGGCCACCACACATGGGGTGAACAATACCGCCTTCGTTCGCAACTTATGGACGGAGGCGGATGCCCTTAAGATTGTGCTGGATGGCGGCTATTTCTGGTTCCAGGGCATCGCCGCCAAAACCTACAGCAATCCTCTCACGCCCGCCCTGTTCGCCCTCTCCGCCCTGGGTTTGATGGCCTTCGCTATACCCGCAAGAGGCAAACTCGAGAAAACAGGCACCGGCGACTTCGCCTGGCTGGGCATGAGCATAGCGGGGGCGCCGGCGGCTTTGGGTCTGGTCATGTCGGGTCTGCTCGCGATAGGAGTGGAGAGCGTGCCGACCTCGGCGGCGATAGTTGCCGCTATCTTGCTGGGCGTTATCGGTACGCTTCTGCTGGTGTGGAGCGCGCTGCGCGGGGGCCTGAATGCGAAGCAGAACCATGTGAAGCAGAACCGGCGGCTCGCGGAGTGGGCGCTCTGGTTTATGGCGGCGGCGAGTGGAGCGGTCTGGTGGTTCGCAGGACAAGGAAGGCCGGAGACGCCCGCGCCCGGCGGACCGCTGGGGCTGTGGCCTGTGGACGCGGCGGGCGTGCTGTTTTGGGCTGCGGGCGCGGGCCTGGCGGTTGTGCTGGGCTGGAACCGCCTGCTCGGCAGCCGCGCCAGGGCTGCTCTGGCCGCGCTTGTGCTTATCGGCCTCATCGTGGCCCAGAGCGCCGTGACGATTTCAGGGCTGTGGAGCACCCATCTCATCGTGCTCATTCCCCTTCCCCAGATGGTCATAGCAGCATTTGTGGTGCAGCTTGGCAGGAGACTGGCCGGCATGCTGAAAGGCAGCGCTCCGGTCCAAGCGGCGCTGCGCGCCCTGCCCGCCGCGCTCCTGGTAGGGGCAGTGCTTGTGGGCGACGGCATCGTGGACTATTCGTACCACCGCGATATGGCCCTCGGAGGGGGTAGGTCCACCTTCTCGGACGCCATCTACAGCCTGTCGAGCTACCTGGAGGGGTTGGATAGCCACCCAAAGGTGGTGGCTATGGACTGGGGTTTCCGGCGGCCCATACAGTTTCTCACAAGCGAGAGGGTGGACCCAATCGAGGCCTATGGTTACTCAGCTGCGCCCACGCCTGAGTTCTACGAGGGCCTGAGCGGACTGCTGAAAGACCCCAACACCGTCTACCTGTTCCACGACGACAACGAAACCGCTTACCCGCGCTTCGAGGCCTTCCAACAAGCCGCCGACCGGCAGGGTAAGAACGTCGTCCTCGACAAGACGTTCATGATCCGCGACGGCTCGGTGGTTTACAGGCTGTACAGCGCGAAGTGACGTTATAAATCCGCCATCCGCTCTTGCTTCGCAATTCAGGCATGAGCGTAGCGGGGTGCATTTCGGCCCCTGCTCGACAAGAGACGGAAACGCAAAGAGCGCATGGCGGCTTGCCAGCCACCGCCCTGCATGGTACACTTTGTAGGTACTACCGCCGCGTCATTTCCCCTACTTTTCCCGAAGTTCCAAAGGAGTAAATGTTGAGAAAGTTTTTCCTGAGCATATTTATGCTCGTTGTAACGGCTGTTTCCTTGGCCGCCTGTGGTGGTGGAACAACCGATGCGCCCACAGCCGCCGCCACCATCCCGCCCGCGCCCAACCCGGTGGTGGGGGTCGAGGCCACGCAAATACCGACAAGCGGGCAACCGGCGCAAACCCCCGCACCAGTGATCACGGAGGTCAGACCAGTGGGCGATGAGCATATAACGGTGCAGCACATCCTGATCGGCTTCAAAGATGCCGTGGGCTTCAAGGGCAACGCTCCGCCCAAAGCGGCTGCGCGCACCCAGGAAGAGGCCAAGAAGCTCGCCTACGACCTGTTGGCTCAGGCCAAAGCCGGCGAGGACTTCGACAAGCTCGTCAAAGAGTACTCCAACGACCAGGGGCCGGGCATCTACCAGATGTCGAACAGTGGCGTGCAGCCTACCTCGCAGCAGGAGATACCGCGTGAGCAGATGGTCCCTGCCTTTGGCAATGTAGGTTTCGGCCTCAAGATGGGCGAAATCGGCATCGCCGATTACGATGTGCAGACCAGCCCCTTCGGCTACCATGTCATCAAGCGTGTGCCCCCGCCCCCGCCCGAAACCAAACCGGCAGGGGAGGACGACCACATCACCGTGCAGCACATCCTGATCGGCTTCAAAGATGCAGTGGGCTTCCAGGGCAATGCTCCCCAAAAGGCACAGGCTCGCACCGAAGCAGAGGCCAAGAAGCTGGCTGACGATATTTACAACAGGGCCAAAGCGGGCGAGGACTTCGATAAGCTCGTGAAGGAATACTCCGACGACTCGCCGACGGGCATCTACCAGATGGCGAACAAAGGTGTAGAACCGAACACAGC
>JBBSIX010000067.1:0-13318 GCA_038231875.1 Chloroflexia bacterium
GTATCCGAACCTGCGCCTACAAACTGCACCCGCACCCTCTGCACCGGGTCGAGGTAGACGGGTGTGGTTTCGCTAAAACCGAGCAGCCGGTAAGCCTGCAAGAGGTCCTCTATGCTGTGCGTGGCAATCCCCACATGGTGTAGCTTGAGCCTGGGCTTCGGGGCGCTTTCTCCGGGCATTGTCATGCCTCGCTCCGCCGTGCCAACACATCCAGCAGCACTCTCTCAAACAGCACCGCCTGGCTTTTGCGGTCGAAGTGCTGCTCTACATAGCGACGGGCACTGCGGCCCATTTCCCTGCCCAGTTCAGGCCGACGGCACAGGGTCAGAAGGGCGTCGGCTATTGCTTGGGGGTCGGCAGGTTCGACGAAGATGCCGCCGTGCGCTTGCTCTATAACGTTGCGAATCACCCCGCCGATTGCCAGCACAGTCGGCTTGCCCGCCGCCATGTAGTCAAACACTTTGTTCGGATAGACGGTGCGAAACATCGGTATATCTTTGAGGATCGCCACGCATGCATCGGCAGCAGCTACTACTCCAGGCATCTCCTGTTTGGGCTGGGGCGACACAAAAAGCACGTTCTCCAATCCCATCTCCCTGCTCATCTCCAGCAGGCGCGGCTTGTCCACGCCGTCGCCTATCAGCACCAGGGCAATGTCAGGCTCGGACCGCAGCAACGCCATGGCGCGCAGAAGCGTCTCTATATTGTACGATACAGCGTGCGCGCCGGCGTACAGAGCCACGAACTTGCCTTCCAGCCCCCACTGCCGGCGGTACTCCTCGCCGGATAGCTTAGGGTCGAACATCTCCACTGAAACGCCGTTGGCCACCAGCGACACCTTGCCGGCGGGCACATAGCGACGCAGGTGAGGCAGGAAGCCGGGCGAATTGACGATTATGTGGTCGGCATGGCGGTACAAAAAGCTCTCCAGTCGGCGAGCCAGGGCGATCACTACAGGGTTTCGTATCACTCCGGCCTGGGCTGGAAAGTCGGGCCAGAGATCGCGTATCTCCAGCACGAACGGCACGCGACGGAGACGGGCCGTCAGGTATGCGGTTATAGCCTGGAAAATAGGCGGCGAGGTGCCCAGCACCAGGTCCATTTGCCGCACCCGCAATGCGGTCAACAGAGATGTGACCATGAATACGATAAAGCCGAGCAACCTGTGCAGGTGGCCGCGATGGATGTGCGGGTAAGAGTAGGCACGCCATACCACCATTTTGCCGTAGCGAGTGGGCACGCCGAGACGGGGCCGCCCCTCTGCCACTCGCTCCCCCGAAAGTATATTGACCGAACTGGCGACTACCGTAAAACGATGTCCCTCCTCCACCAACCGCTGCCCCAACTCAAAGTGGCGGGTCCCCCCCGCCTCCTTGTCGGAAGCAAAAGCCTGATGGATCAGCAGTATGTTCACGCAAGTCTCCCTGTTGTGGTTTCAGCCGTTTCGATTTGCACGGAGTTCACCATAGACCTATTTTCCGGCCCGTCTAGGCGTAAAGAAACGGCAGCCTTCCAGCCGTCACCCTTTACCTCAAGCCGGCTGCCGCGCGCCTCTACCAACGCGGAGTTGGGGCCAAGCAGCGTCCAAAAAAAGGCACAGTCGGCGCGGCTCTCCAGAGCGAACGACAAGGCAGGCTCGCGGTAGTTGTAGTAGGGCGCATGCCAACCTCTGGGGCAGTCCTCGTCGGCCCGCACCAGCGAATAGAGGCAACGGTCCGCGTCCGGACTCCCGCCGTCTGCGCCGTTCAAGTGGGCCATGCTCACACTGTACGGCCCGTGCCGGGTCTGCAACAGCAGACGGTCTGCGAGCAGGGTGTGCGGCAGGTCCGGCAGAAGCCAGTGGAGCCGGTAGAGATGGCTGCCGGGACTGGTGAGGCGGTCCAGCACCAGCCAGTGCTCGTCACCCAACCTCAGAATGCCTCTCCTGTGCGTAACAGGCGCGGGCAGACGATGGTAGCCGTCGTGCTCGCCCTCCCAATAGGTGAGCCGCCCCCCGCCAGAGCGCCGGTACAGACGCATGCGCCCCCGTAACCAGGGCAGCCACATGAACCGCCCCACCCTCTCCATCTGGTCCATGCCGTCTACAGACACAGTGTTGTGGTAGGCGGTGTGCGCCAAAGGATTGTCCCAGGGTGGGGGGGCGTTGTAGCTGTAGGTTCCCGCGTCAAGAGCCATGTTCTGCCCACGCCACCAGATGTCAACATGCAAGGCGTCGGCCTGCCCTGGTCGGTGCCGAAAAACGGGGGCGCGGGTAAAAGCGAACCCTGTACCGGCGCGCAGGGTGTAATAACCGCTACTTCGGGCCTGCAAATCCTCCCGTCGGGGCGGGTCAGGCGTTTCGGCAGTCCCAGGGCAGGCCAACGCTTGAGGGCCGAACAGCCACAGTATAGCTTCGTCCCACGGTCCAGGCTCGTGTAATCTCCTACCGGTCGCCAGATAGTGAACGGCTGCTGTAACCGGGCGAAAGTCTTTGTAGTCGCAGTTGGTGAGGGGGAGTATCAGCGCGCCATCGTTCTGCCCATAGTAAGGAACCTGCCCGCTCACCTCGTCCTGTATCTGATAAAGGAACTCCCCAGCCGTAGCCACACGCCTTTTCAACTCCTGGCTGAAGGGCGCGCCCAGCAAATCGCCCAAACGCAAGGCCCACAGGTAATCGTGTAGCATCAGACGGTGGTAGTTCACCGAATGCTGAGAGAACGCCCCATCGTCATAGATGAGCGTGCGACCCTCCTGCTCCAACACCCTCCTGCCTACTTTGCGCCACTCCGAGGAGCGGCGCAGCTCAGGAAAAAGCGTGCCTATCGTCCACAGACCCATCCCCTCACTGATACCGTGATTATTCGCCTGGTTGAGCGCAAAGGCCAGATTGCCCCGGATGCGCCCTCCCGACACCGCCATCATCTGGGCGAGCATCCACACGCGCTCGGCAGTAGTGGCCTCAGCCCCTAGAAAACCGTACAGGCCAAAGCACCAGGCCATAACCCGGAAGCTGGTCTCCTGTCCGCACTTCCAGTTCGGCCCCCACTGCGGCGGATTGTGCCTGCGCCAGCTTTCGACCAACTGCCAAAACAGTTCGGCGTATCGCTCGTCGCTTGTGCGCCAGTAGGCTCTCACCAGCGCATAGACAGCGCCGAAGCGGCTTGCCTCCCAAATAACTTTAATATCCCCGCTACCGAAGTCCCCTATCAAGCTCCAGTGCCGGTCAGCCGCCGTGCGCCCGCCGGTCAACGGATTGGCGTGCCAATCGGGGGGGGTGCCGGCGGCGACCGTTGTATGCTCGAAATAGCGGCTCTCACCTCGTAGTAGTCCGTCGGCCACAGATACGGGTGTTACCTGCGATTCTCTGTCCCACCCGGCAAAAAGCGCGGCATACTGAGGCTTGTCGCCCGGCGAGAAAAAGAAAGCCGGCGCCTTGTGCCGTCGGTAGTCCAGGTACGCCTGCGGGTCAGCCGGGCCTGCCTCGCGTAGGGCAGCGCGCAGGGGTTGGGCCTCCCAGGTTGCGGTGGGCATGCGACGACGTATTATCCCCGCTCGCATCATGGCACTGTGCCGGGCGCGACCTGCCAACCTCCGAAGGCCGAAATAGCGCAGCAGGTGACGGTAGAGGTTAGCTTTCTTCATGCCCCAGGAGCGCCTCGGCGATCCGCCTGCCTGCTTTGCCGTCCCACAACGGCGGGATTTGCCCGCGCTTGCCTGCGCCCGCCAATATGCGATCTACCTCGTGGAGCAGGCAATCCATGTCTCGCCCCACCAGCGTATTAGTGCCCACCGTCACCGTGACCGGCCTCTCGGTGTTCTCCCTGACCGTAAGGCACGGCACACCCAGGAAGGTAGTCTCCTCCTGTATGCCGCCCGAATCGGTTATCACAAGGGTAGCGTGCCTCTGCAAAGCCAGAAAGTCCAGATACCCCACCGGCTCAACGAGTCGCAGGTCGGACTTTCGACCACCGGCCTCAAGCTCGCTGAGACGCGCGCGGGTGCGCGGGTGGACCGGGAAGACTACAGGAACGCTTTCAGCGATCTTTTGCAGAGCGCCCATGATGCGGGCCAGTTCTTTCGGGTCGTCCACGTTGGAGGGGCGGTGCAACGTCACCAGGGCATAACGGTCCCCCGCCCGGCCATTTACCTGGGCTTGCAAGCCGTCCGGCGCCTGCTGCCATGCAGCCTCAGCCTGGGGAAGCAGGCGCACCAGGGTGTCTATCATCACGTTACCCACCAGATGTACCCGCTCCGGGGCTACGCCCTCGCGCAGCAGGTTCTCGTTGCCGTCCTCTGAGGGGGTGAAAAGCAGGTCTGCTATCTGGTCGGTGAGCAGACGGTTGACCTCCTCCGGCATCGTCCTGTCGAAAGAGCGCAGCCCCGCTTCTACGTGAGCCACAGGGATTAGCAGCTTGGCGCACACCAAGGCCGCCGCCACAGTCGAGTTGACATCGCCGTACACCAGCACCCAGTCGGGCCGCTCCTGCACGAGCAACTCCTCAAGGCGCACCATGATCTGGGCAGTCTGTGCTGCATGCGAGCCGGAGCCGACCTCCAGGTTCACGTCGGGTTGGGGCAAGCCCAACTGCCGAAAGAACACAGCCGACATATTGGCGTCGTAATGCTGGCCGGTGTGTACCAGCGCTTGCCGGCAGCCCGGCCTCGACAGCGCATCTATTACCGGGGCGGCTTTCATAAAGTTGGGCCGTGCGCCCACTATATGCACGATCTGCATCAGGCGCCGGCCTCAGTGGGCATCTCGTTCACCGTCTCCACCGTCTCCACCGCTTCCGGCCAGCCGCTAGCGAAACTGCGATAGGCCGCCAGCGTAGCCTGTGTGGAATGCACAATGGAGGAAAAGGGGATGGGCACAGGCCCCTTGCCGATCAGATACGACGATAACGCCCGCCACTCGGCCTTGTGGCCTTTATCCTGCCGCAACCGGGCCTCCCTCTTGAGGTTGGTTTCTCCGTGCCGGACCAGCAGCAGGCGATAGTCGTCCAGCCTCGCCGAAAGACCCCCGCCCGACACTTCAAGCATCTCTTTGCCGAAGCCTTTATCCCCGTTGGCGACGTACGTCACTGTGCCCAGCGAGCCGTCGGCGAACTCCAACGTGATCAGAAGGTTGTCGCCCGAATAGCGCCCGCTGTTGGGGAGCGCTCGCGTCGTTATCCGGCTGGGAGCGCTGCCGCTCAGGTAGACCAGCAGGTCAATAAAGTGGCAAGCCTCGCCGAGCAGTCGCCCGCCCCCCTGCGTGGGGTCCTGCACCCAGTGGTCGGGAGGTATATAGCCCACATTTGCCCGGTAGTGCAACATTAGCGGTTCACGCACCCCCCGCAAGTGCCGCTTCAGTTCGCGCACAAAAGGGGCAAAGCGGCGGTTGAACCCCACAGTCAGCGAGGGCGAGATCGACCTGCCGCCCTCCCTAGGGGCACTTTGGGCGGCCCTATAGGTGGAGACTATCTCCTCCAACTCCTCATGCGTGAGGCAGAGGGGCTTCTCAACAAATACATGTTTGCCCGCCTGTAGGCCCGAAACCACCTGCCGGGCATGCTGGTTGTGCCGAGTGAGGATAGCCACAGTGTTGACGGCAGGGTCACCCAGCAAGGCATCTGCATCGGTAGTGCAGTATGCAAAACCGAAGCGAACCGCCGAGGAGCGCGCACTCAGCCCGCCCCCGCTGGCTATGCTCACCAACTCTATATTGTCCAAATCCTTGATAGCGGGCAGCAGCGTGGCGTTGGCATAATTACCGGCGCCGATCACCCCCAGGCGTACTTTATCCAGGTGAGGAGACGGCCTGCCCGCATGCGTCTCGGTCGAGCGCAACATTACCTTACGCTCCAGGTTGACCTCCTGGGGATAGGTCAGCACTACCCCTAGAAAAGGCTCCGAGGTCTTGCCGGTGATCACGTCGTAAGCCCGCAACGCCTCCTCAATCGGGAAGCGGTGGGTGATAAGGGGCTGCACATCCACCTTGCCTTCGGCGAGCAGTCCCACAAACGCCTGCATGTTGCGCCCTTCGGTCCAGCGCACGTAGGCATAGGGGTAATCCAGCCCCTTCTCCTCGTACTGCGGGTCGTAGCGTCCGGGACCATAGGAGCGCGAGATGCGAAAATCAAGCTCCTTTTCGTAGTAGACCTTGCGCGGCACGGTCATCCCCACCGCGCCCACCGCCACCACTATCCCTTTGTCGCGCGCTGCTTCCCCGGCCGTCTCCAACGGCCCGTTGCTCTTGGTGTCGGCTGTGATCAGCACCGCATCGGCCCCATGCCCCCCGGAAAGCTGTCGGCACAGGAGAGCCAGGTCCTCGCCATTGACGGCGACGGCGTGGGCGTAAGGTCGGGCAAGTTCTGCGCGGGCAGGTTGGATGTCCATCCCTACCACCACGCAACCTGCCGCCTTTAGCATCTGCACAGTGAGTTGCCCCAACAAGCCCAGGCCGATCACCGCCACTACCTCGCCCAGACGAACCTCGGCCAGCCGAATGCCCTGCAAAGCAATCGCGCCCAGCGTGGTGAAGGCGGCGGCCTCGAAGCCTACGCTGTCGGGCAGAGGGACCACCAGATTGCGGGGCACAGCTACCACCTCGGCATGGACGGCGTGCCCCCCGCCCGCGCAGGCCACCCGGTCGCCGGGCTTGATCCCCTCGATACGCTCGCCCGCCTCGATCACAATGCCTGCCGACGAATAGCCGAGCGACATCGGCTGATCGAGGCGGTTTTGCACAGCGTCCAACGTAGTGAGCACACCTTCGCGCCGTGCCTTGTCCACCGTTTGGCGCACCAGGTCGGGACGTGATCGGGCCTTTTGCAAAAGGTTCTTCTCCGCAAAGTCCACTACCATCCGCTCGGTGCCGGCCGACACAAGGCTGGCGGCGGTTTGCACCAGTACACCCGAAGCGGGTGGCAGAGGAGCCGGCACATCGCTCACGGACAACTCCCCGGTCTTGAAAGATTGTATTACTTGTTTCATCCTTTATCTTCCGGTTTCTTCGCCTTGATCAGCAAATTCAACCCATAACGGTCTCCCAGCAGGCGCACCAGTGGGCGTGGATAGAGTCGCCACACCAGTCTATATATCGGAGAGCTATACTTGCGCCCAGGTTTAATAGTAAGCAAGTCGCCGGGAGCCAACTTTGTAGACAACCAGATGCCGCTGAAACCGATCCCGGTGAGGAACCGCCTCGCTTCACCGACCGTATACGCTTTAGTGCCGGGGCTTTCCAGGTGGTTGAAAATGGCCTCCCTGGCCGTCATCCTCGGTTTGCCGCGCCCCAGGCCATATTGCAGATAGAGCAGCCACCCCACCCAGGAAGGTAGATGGTATATCATCGCCTCCAACTTCCCTCCCGGCTTGAGCACGCGAAACGCCTCAGCGAACGCCTGCCGTGTGTTCGGAGTGTGGTGCAGCACGCCCCAGGAGTACACTATGTCGAAGCTGTTATCCTCGAAAGGCAACTTCTCGGCATCAGCTGTGCGTAGAGAGTAGGTATCGGGCGGCACGGAGTTCAAGCTGAGCCGCTCACGGGTAAGGTCAATGGCGGCCTCGGTAAGGTCAACGCCGACGACATGGGCGGCATAGCGACACCAATTCTGGAAATCGGCCCCCGCTCCCACCCCTATCTCGAGCACCCGCTTGCCTTTTGCCTCTTTGAAGTCGGCAAACGGCGGGATATAAGGTTCAAGGGCGTACCGCGCCTCGGAGATCTGCCGAAAGTAGCGACTGCGGTCGCCGTTCTCCTCTCCGTAGCGAATGCCGCACGCCTCATCTTCCCAGTGTTCCTTCACCCGTGACTTGAGTGATACTTCTGTTGCCATGCTAAACTCCCGCGACCTCCGCGACTCCCGCAGCCACGGCGCCGGTCAGAGGCCGGGTCGTAACGTCTGTGGCGGGAGAGTCGTCAATAAAGGTCTGCATCCAAAGTTCCAGCGTCAGGAACTGCCAGATTTGCAGCGACCAGTCGTGCCTGCCGGTGCGCTGCTCCTCGATCAGGCGACGTACCGCCGGTGGGTTGAACAGGCCACGCCGACGCAAGTTGCTTTCGCTCAAAAGGTCGTCCACCATCTCGCGCAGGTCATGGGCCAGCCAATAATCGGCGGGCGCGCCAAACCCTGCCTTTTTCTGCTGCAACACCTCGGCCGGCAGAGAGGCCCGCATCGCCTCTCGAAGAATATGCTTGGGCGTGGAGCCTGCCAGCTTCAATTTGGGCGGTATGTTCCAGGCAGACCATTCGGCAAGCTCCCAGTCGAGGAACGGCACGCGCACCTCCACCGAGGAGGCCATGCTCATCTTGTCGTTGTACAGTAAGTTGAGGCTGGTCATAAACACTTTCGTGTCCAGGTACAGCATTTGATTAAGGAAATCGGCATCTTCTACGCCTTCAAAGTACGACATGTGGCGGGACCAGGGGTCGTGCTCGACAGTGGCCTGAGCAAGGGAGGGTGTGTACAAGGCGGCTTTTTGCTGCTGAGTTAGGTAAGTGCTGTCCATCAGCAACCTGTGGTGAGGAGGGAGCGAACCGCTGCGGGCCATCTTCTTGGCGAGCCGCACGTAACCCTTGAGCGAAGTCCCCCGCATCGAGGGCATACCCAGCACCAGCGGTTCGATCAGCCCCCGCCGCAAGGGGGAGGGTATGCGCCGGTAGCTCTGCGCCATATAGTGCGCCCTGTACTTACGATAGCCGGCGAACAGTTCGTCGCCCCCCACGCCCGAAAGGAGCACCGTGACTGTTTTGCGGGCCTCGCGGTTCACCAGATACGCGGTGATGATGGCAGGATCGGCGGCAGGCTCATCCATGTGCCAGATCAACTTGGGCAGCAAGTCTACCACGTCCGGCTCAACCATTATCTCCGTGTGCAGGCAACCGAAGTGAGCGGCGGTGCGCCTCGCCACTTCCGTGTCGTCCAGCGTCAATTCGCCTCGGCGATACTTAGGAGGGAAGGCGATTGTGTAGGTACGCACCGGCTCCTGGCTGACTTGAGCCATGGCGGCCACTATGCTGCTGGAGTCGAGGCCCGCGCTCAAGAAGCTGCCCAATGGTACGTCACTGAGCATCTGTGCCTTGACGGAGGCGACAAATCGCCGATGTAGTTCCTCGGCAAGTTCCCCTTCGCTCGCCTTGAAGTTGTGGCCGGCGGAAGGATAGGTCAAATCCCAATATTGCCGCACCGTGAACTCCCCACCCTTGTAGAGGGCGTAGTGCCCCGCGGGCAACTTCAGTATGCCGTCGAACATAGTAAGAGGGTCGGGAACCCACAAAAAGGTCATGTACTGGTGGAGAGCTTCCATGTTGACGCGGCGAGGCATGTCCGGCAGTTCCAACAGCGCCTTCACTTCGGAGGCAAAAGCCAACCTCTCCCCTTGCCGGCAGTAGTAGAGCGGTTTGACGCCGAAGTGGTCGCGCGCCAGGAAAAGCTCCTCCCTCTCCGCGTCCCAAACGGCCATGCCGAATATTCCGTTCAGGCGACGCACGCATTCCGGGCCGTGCTCTTGATATAGGTAGAGTATCGCTTCCGTGTCGGAGTCGGAGCGGAAGGTGTACCCTTTAGCTTCAAGCTCTCGGCGCAGTTGCGGGTAGTTGTACACCTCGCCGTTATAAGTTATGGTGAGCCTACCATCCGGCGTTTGCATCGGCATGTGGCCTGCGGGCGACAGATCGAGGATAGACAGGCGGCGCGTACCCAGTCCCACCCAACTGCCGTCCTGCGTGTGGGTGGTCCACAGCCCCCGGTCGTCCGGGCCGCGATGCGCCTGAATATCGGTCATCCGCGCCAGGAGCGCGGTGTCGCCCCAGTTTACCGCACCAACGATACCGCACATATCTATCGCCTCCCCTGCATTCTCGTTACGCTCTTGAATACCGATGCTACACGAGCGATGTAACGTTCGGGACGAAACTCGTTGTGGAACTTTTCCAGGCTGTTGCGGCTTAACTCCGTATAGAGCGAGGGGTTGTCCATAAGCAGTTCGATCTTGTCGGCGATCTCCTGCGGGCGATTGTACCCCACGAAGAAGCCCGTTTGCCCGTCCTCTACCATGCTGGGTATCAACCTGTAGCGGGTAGCTACAGTTACAACTCCGTGCGCCATCGCTTCCAAAACCGACACCGGCTGCCCCTCGCTGATATAGTTGGAGGGCAAAATAAACAGATCAGCCGCCTCAAACGCCTCGGCCTTCTCCAGCCCCAGCAGCATCTCTTCGTAAGACACAACGCCGGCGAGATCATGTTCCTCTATATAGCGCCAAAACGCCTTGCGCGCCTGCTCAGGATCGGGGAACCTGACTGAGTCTGATGATGCCAGGAACTTGCCCACAAAGCGGCAGCGCACCCGCTTACCCCGTTCATTCACCAGGCTGCGTACCGCTTCCAAAACATCCCAGTAGCCTTTCGTCTCCACCATGTTGGACAGATAGAACAGCGAAAAAGGTCGCCCAGGGTCGAGCGTCCGGGCGGTTTCGGAGTATGTAATTGTACGCTCAGGCAGGCCGTTGGGAACGCTGTGGACTTTGCGCCGCCAACCGGGTAGAAACGAAAATTGCTCTTTGGTGTAGTCACCCTCCACAATCACCGCGTGCGCCTGTGAAAGCGTTTTCTTGATCAAGAACCGCACAATGGGAGGTTGGCCGCCATAGAAGCCTTTGTAGTTGGCCCCGAACTGGTGCGTCACAACCGCATGCCCCAGCAAAGATGCGGGCCAGATTACTGCCGCGTCCCGCAGGAAACCCCATAACCCTTGCGCCGTGGTTATGTACACCACTGAACCTCGTCTCAATAGGAGGCTGCGCCACACCTGGGGCAAAATACGCACGTAATCGGCCACCCGACGCCAAGCAAGCGCGCCATCCGCCCTGGCGCTCTGCCGCTCCGATATATCGAACACCTTTACCTGGTTGCCCGCCTCGGCAAGCAAGTCGACAAGCATCTGGAACATCATCGCCTGCCCCGATACCTGCCTGGCCCCTTCAGCCATTGCAGGGCCGATGCACAGGAGAGGCCGCCCTATCCTGACCGTTGCGCCTACATCGAGAATCGGTGTAGGCGATGCATGGGGACGTTCTATTTGTACTGTCTTTGTGTCCAATCCCAAGTCCTCAGAATCCCTTCTTCCAGCGATACCTGCGGCTGCCAGCCCAGGGCATCGCTGATTTTCGATATGTCAAGCACGTTATAGGTGCAATCAAAATCGCGGGCCGGCAGCCTGTTGATGCTGAACTGCTTGCCCGTAACATGCTCTATCAAATCTATCAACTGGGCTATCGAAGTTTCCACGCCTGAGCCGACGTTAAAAGTAGCCTTCGCAATCTCACACTCCCCATCGCTCGTTAAACAAAGTGCCACTGCCCTCGCCAAGTCGCCTGCATACACGAAGTCGCGCACCACGCCTCCATCCCCATACACTGTAATGGGCACATCTTGTGCCAACGAGCGAAGGAAATGCCCCATCGCCCCCTGGTTACGGCCTAAATCCTGTCTTTCTCCGTAGGCGTTGGAAGGGCGCAAGATATAGGCTTGGATTGCGCTGTCCGCCAGGCACAGGCGAACGTAGTGTTCACTGGTCAGCTTGGTCAGACCGTAGCTGGAGATAGGAAAGGTGGCGTGGTCCTCAACGATCCTCTCAGGCAGCGCAGGGTTGCCGTACACAGTGCCGCCCGAAGATATATACACGAAGCGCCGCACCGATGGGTGCTCCTGCAACGCTTCCAGGAAACCTATCAGGGAGACCACATTGGACTCAAGGTCGAAGCGCAAGTCGCGCATGCTGCTGGCGGGCACCGTGGAGAAAGCCAGATACACTACGTCGCTCACATCTTCCAACGCAGACTGGAAGCCGGCAGGTTGTAACACGTCGCCCAGGTAGAGTTCCACCCCTTCCAACTCTCCGATGTTGAGCCGAAACTTGTTGGGATCGCGCCCAAGCACCCGCACGTGGCGGCCTTCATCTGCCAGATGATGCACCAGGTGCGATCCAATGAACCCGCTGCCGCCTACAACCAAGCATGTTCCCAATATCAGCCTACCTAGTTCGGCCCAGGTTCGGCCCAGGGCGGGGTGGGTTTACGGTTCGACATACCTGCCATGTGGCGCAAACACGCCGCTAAGTAGGGAGCCACAGCCTCGGCGGAGATTTCCCTGCCGACAGAGGCCGCTTCAGACCTCATCTGCGGCCACTCGGCCTTCCTGGTGAGGAAGCGGCCCAAGCATCGGCGCAGGTCGGCCACCTCCCCACTCCTGAACACCCAGCCGTTGCTGCCATCTCGTATCAAGTCGGACGCTCCGCAGCAGTCCGAAGCGATCACCGGCAAGCCCACCGAAAAAGCCTCGTTCACTACCATGCCCCAACCATCCCAACGCGATGGGAGCGCCAACAGGTCTGCCCTCCGCAAGCGCGCCGGAACCTGCCCGGAAGGTAGTACGCCCTCGAAAGTGATACGGTTCCCCAGGCCATGAGCCGCAACCTGCGCCCGTAGCGGCTCCAGCATCGGGCCTGTGCCGACTATAGCCAACGTCAATCCTGTGTGATCCTTCAAGAGAGGGGCAACTGCCTCTATCAACAAGTCAAGGCCCTTGCGGTGTATGAGTTGGCCGACATAGATGATCTCCGATCTATCGGCTGCCGGCGCTTGGCCCGCAACGTCCGGCTCAGGCTGTGAGCGAAAATAACCGAACGGGTAGATCGCTCTTTTGCGGACTCCCAGCCTCCGGTAAAAGTCGTCTGCCAAGTGGGAAATAGCCAGCACACCGGAAAGCCTGCGCCCCAGCAGTCCGCCAAGCACACCCTGCAACCACAGCTTGAGGGGTGAGCGCGCAATGGTGATGTCGGGCGCTTCAGAATAGACGGCAACGGCGCTGCCCACAGCCGAAAGAGTAATCAGGGCAGCCGCGAAAGCCGGCTCGGCCCACAGGCCGTTCACCACATGCACTCGCCTGCGCCCCCGCCATGCAACCCACACTGCATCCAAAATAGAGTTGCGCCGATTCAGGAAGGAGTAGCTGTACCCGGCCAGGTCGTTTTGCCAACCCAAATCGAGGCGGTCGCCGGTGAGGGGCTTGGCAAATATCACCTCTAAGTCAACCTCCCCGGAGGCCGCAAGGGCACGGAACAGGTCGCCTTGATAGAAAGTGGGCATGTTCATCCAGATGGTCAAGGGGATCACAGACTTGGGGGTGTGCCGTATGCCATACACTAAGCGCTGGGTACTGCGGGTCCAGGCAGACCTGCCGGGGCAAGCGCCGGAACCTGCTGCTCAGACGACTTTACCGGCACGAACATATGGAGCAGCACGATGAACATCAGGGGCATCATGTTGACCCATGTAAACAGCACCAGAGACGATA
>JBBSIX010000068.1:0-13254 GCA_038231875.1 Chloroflexia bacterium
GGCAGAGCCTAGCCCCAGCAGGGCGCAAGCCCCCAACACACCGGCAAGCAGCCCGGCGGGAGGCGGCACAAAGCCCTCAGCCCCTGTAGCTGCGGAAGACGACACTTGCAGACGCAGCGCCTGGACGCCCAACTCGCGCTCGTCGCCGGGGGGTGAGAAAGCGTTGACGGTGAGGCGCAGAGCCAGGGTTCCGTGCTCGACGAGATCGGCGGGCACGTGGAATGAGTAGCTGGTTATCTGGGGAGGCGGATCGGCCTCAAGCAGCGTGCGACCGCCTGCGCTTATCTTCATCGAGGGCGGCGGCAAGCCCGGCGGACGCGAGCCGCTCACAGTCAGCACAGCCTCGAAGTCTTGTCGGCCTACATCGCGCAGGGTGACGAGCGAGTCGCCAGTAGACCACCTGAAATGCAGAGACTTATCGGCCTGGGCCGCTTCGTTGGCGTTGAACCCATCCAGCAGCACGCCGTCGGTGGTGGTTCCGAAGGTAATATCGTATAGAGGGCGCACCTGGTAGGCAAGCAGCAGGAGGATAGCGGTAAGCAGCACCCCCGCATAGATGCCCAGGTTAGCCGGTGCTGCAAGCGCCGGCATGCCTCTAAGAGTTGCTAATTTGCTGTTTCTTGTCATCTGTTCGCAGCAGCTTCGGCACCGGGCCGCTTACGGTTTGGGCACAAAGCTGTACCTTATGTCCTCGTACAGGTTTTCGTAATTCGCCTCGAAAGCCTCAAGCCCGGCCTTGGTGAAGCGACCGTTGGCGTACTCGAGCAGCACCAGCTTGAAGCGGCGGTCGCGCAGGGCCTGGTTGAAGGCGCTGTCGTCCCATCGCCCAGCCTTTGCCAGCGATGTGAACTGGAAAGCGTCGTCGTACCTTACGCGCCGCCCGTTACTAAGCAGCAAGTAGGCATCTTCCGAGTAGAGGTCTCCCGGTGTGGCGGCTACCAGGTTGGAGATGAGGCGCATCTGTGTGTCGTGTGCGGCGCTCGGCCAGACGCCCCGGTACCAACTGTGGGCATCGTTGAAGGCAAACGTTTGTGCCGCCAGCATGCCGAGCGCGGCAGCCGGCCCCAGCCCATGTTGCACCCATGCCTGCATACTTGCGCTCCTCTCCAGCCTCCTGAAAACAATCCCCAACGACATACCCGCCAGTAAGCAGGCGGGCAGCAGCAAATCCAGGAGATGGTTGTAGTTGGACCCCTCCCGGCCTATACGCAGGGTGGTGGAAGCCGCTGAAACGAGGAAGTAGAGCGAGGCCGGCACAAACGGGTCGGCTATACCCGCTTTGGTCTTTTCCCCTGCACGCAAGCGCAGCGCAACACGGGCGAATGCGCCAACTACGGCTGCCGATGCCCACACCAACAACGGCCAGTATTCCCCCCACAGCTTGCCCAGTGTCTTAGAAAACCGCTCGAAGCCCCAGGGCAAGATGTGATTGCCGACGGTGTGCTCCCACAACCCTCCTGCGGTGAGCAAGTTGGCGGCGGCGAAAGGCGCCAAGATAACGGCCGCAAGCAGCATGCCGAAGCGCAAGCCCCGGCGAAAGTCGCGCAGCACGAGCCACAAGGTCGCAGCGACGGCGGCATCCAGGGCTGTTTGCTTGGTATAGAAAGCCAGACCGAACAATACAACTGCCCAGTAGGTCGCCCTGCTTTGCGGGCGGCGCAGCGCCCAGGCCAGGCCCGCCAACCCAAACGAGAGAGCCGGCATGTTCTGCTGGTACAAAGCCGACCAGACGATCACCGGAGAAAGCGACAGCCACAGCGCCGCTGCCGCCACCCCGAACGGCCAACGCAAGGTCGCCAGTCGCACGACATAGGCAAGCAGCGCCGCAATGCTAAGGGTAGCACACAGTGAGATGAAGCGCCCTGGGCCGAAAGTCGGCCCTCCAGCCAGGGTGAACGGGACGTTGAGCAGGTAGAAGATAGGGGTATAGGAGGCTGAAACGAAGCTGTCGGGGCCGTTGTGCCTGTAGATATCGGCCCCGTGCGCCAGCAAGTATGTAGCGTTGAGGTTCACCCCCTCCGTATAGTCGAACTGCCAGGGCCAGGTTAGCAGCGAGGAACTTACGGCGGCGAGCTGGAGCAGGCGCGGTATCAGCAGGGCGACCCCGGCCAACGCCGCCACCCACTCAAGAAGCAGTATGCGGGCCGGTTTATTTGTGGCGGACACGGTAAGAGACAGGTAGCGCTCCCGGCCTTTTCAGCTACAGCATTATAGCCCATCTCTCATGTGGAGAAAAGCGGCCAACTGGTGTCGGGTACATATCACTTCAATTGAGCGAGGCCAGGCCCGAACCAAAGTCGAGCAGATCGTGGACGTTGCCGCACACGCCTGCGGGCTGGAAATTGCCGTCCTGTGCGCTCAGTTGCACGGG
Source organism: Chloroflexia bacterium (assembly GCA_038231875.1). Taxonomy (GTDB): domain Bacteria; phylum Chloroflexota; class Chloroflexia; order QHBQ01; family JADMIH01; genus JADMIH01. The sequence goes on from JBBSIX010000068.1 coordinate 2,372, forward strand.
CAAGGCGCCCTTCGGGAACGACAGCACGAGGCCGGCGCGGTCAACGCGGGTTCCTCGACGGATGCCGAGGCGGAAGCGTTGCAGGATAATAGGCAGCGCCACCCGCAGTTCGAGCATAGCGAAAGTGGCCCCCAGGCAGCGACGTGGGCCGCCCCCGAACGGCAGGAACTCGTAGGTGGAGGGCTTGATCGTCTCCCAGCGTTGAGGCAAAAACTTGTTGGGTTGCGGGTACAAGTCGGGCCTGCGGTGCGTCACGGCGGGGCTGAAGATAAGGTGGGTGCGGCTGGGGAACTCGTAGCCGCCCATGTTGAAAGGCCCTGTGCTGGTGCGGAGCATCCAGATGCCGGGCGGGAAAAGGCGCAATCCCTCGTTGATAACGCCCTCGAGCAGAGGCAACTCGCGCATCTGCTCCAGCGTGGGCGCTGCGCCGTGCAACTTACTCTCCAACTCGTCCAGCAGGTCGGCCATCACCGAGGGGTGTTGCGTCAGCAGAAAGAGCGTCCAGGTAAGGGCTGAGGCGGTGGTCTCATGGCCGGCGGTGAAAAGGGTCGTCAGGTGGCCCAGCAACTCGGTGTCCGTAAGCTTGTCGCCGCCTTCTTCTTGTGCATCTAGCAGGATGGAGAGCGCATCGCCGTCGTCTACGCTGTTTTCTCGCTTACGGCGGATAACGTCCAGGAACTCGTCCCGAAGCTGCTCCGATAGGCGGGCGAAACGCCGGTAAGGCATACCGGGTATGTCGAAGGGCAAGAGAGCCGTTTGGGGGGACATGCCGACTTTGTTCCAGCGTTCCACCAGATAATGTATCTTTTCACCCTGCCGGGCGTCGGCCTGTAAGCCCATCAGGCCGCTCAAAGCGAGCGACAGGCTAAGTTCAACCATCTCGTGTGCCAGATCAATCGTTTGGCCTGGTTTCCAGTGGGCGATATGCTTCTCGGTAACAGCGGCCACCGTGCCGCACAGTGCATCTACCCGGGTCTTATGAAACCCAGGCATGAGCATACGGCGGTGCTGTGTGTGCTTTTCCCCGTTCATGCCGGCCACCCCGGACAGCAGCACTGAGGCCGCGCTGCCTTTCGGGGCGCGCAAGGGAGAGTCGCTGCTGTTAACATCCAGGCTGTAGAACAGATGGGGGTTCGTTAACAATTGGCGGTTGAAGTCGGGGGAAAATATCAGCACCGGCGCGCTCCCCTGCGTGCCGAGCGCCACTATATCGCCGTAGTCACGCTGGAGCCGCAGCATGCTGACCACCGGGTCGCGCAGCAGAGGCAGCATCCTGAGGCGCCAGTCGAGCGCCGGCCCTGCGCGCAGGCTTGGAACCTTCGCCCTGGGCTTTTCCTGTGTTGGCGCTGCCCACGCGTCCTCGGCAGGCTGTGTAGGGGTACGGCGGATGGGGAGGTCTCTTTGCATAGTGACACACTCCGTGCATATGAAGATGCCGTGCGCGTATGCCCAAGAGCGGAACGGCAGGCGCTTGCATCTCTTATCTGTTGCCGCCCTACACACATGTCGGGGGTGTTGAGGCAGGCGAACACTTCGCAGTAGAAGTACGAGTGTGGCTGCCGGGGCCGGGCGGTGACTGTTTACTGTGCCTGATTTTGGGGCCATTATACCACCTTTTTGGCGGTATAGATACGATAGTATCGGGTATGCTACACGGAGACGGGGCTAAACACGAAGGCTGCGACTATGCCCAGGCTAATTTAACCGCCATGCGCAGAGTGCGCGGAGGACGCGCTGAGGTTTTTGAGGAACCTGGTGATTACCCACATCTGAAGCTATGTCGCAGGCCGGGCTACCCTGTTGGGTAAGTACTTCCATACTACACTTTGTCATTCCGAACGTAGTGAGGAATCAGTACGCCGGCATGATAGTCGGGATAAAAAGTGCTGTGCCTTGCACTGCCGGCAAAGAAGGTACTCTACCGCTAACTATCATGCTCCACCCACTGATTCCTCACTTAGTGAGGCATACAAAGTGTAGTGTAGGTGAGTGCGACCAGTTGGGGTTGCCTTCGTTGTTCTGCATAAAGATGTGGGTAATCACCGATGAGGATTCACTTGCTTGCCGAACTGAGTCTTCTTTCACGGATTTGGCGTTCCAGCAACCACTCTTTACGAGCCGGAACAACAATGTATACCTTCGTGTCTTCGTGTTTAGCCTCGTCTGCTTATAGTGCTCAAGCAGTGTTCTACACCTTCTCCTAAACAACCGCCGCCTCTTGCACCTCGTGGACGGGGCGGTCCAGCGGCTCAAGGAAGAACGGCTGAGCCAGCAGGAAAATAACCAGCAAAGGCACCGTTATCACCACCGAACCCGCCATGAGCAGGGGCCAGTTGGTGGGGTCCAACTGCTCAAGGTAGGCCAGCCCCACCGACAGGGTGTACTTCTCGATAGTCTGGATGTAGAGCAGAGGCTCGTTGAACTCGCGCCAGTAGTAGACGAAAGCCAGCACGCCTACTGCGGCGAAGGCAGCGCGGGCGGCAGGCACGCCGAGGGTCCACCATGTTCTGTATGCGCCCGCCCCGTCCACCTGCGCGGCCTCCCACACCTCTTTGGGAACGCGCCGGTAGGTCCAGTAGAAGATCAGCATGTATAAGGGCGAGGTGCCGAGCAGGCTGGGCGCGGCCAGGGCGAACGGCGTGTCTATGATATTGATGGACTTGTAGAGTATAAAGCGGCTCACCCACAGAGCGGTTTCGGGCAGCAGCAACAGCAGCAGCGCCGCCGTGATCAAGCGTCGGGGGAACGCTCCGGGCAGTTGCGCGAGCGCAAACCCCGCCCACGATGCCACTATAAGAGTCACCGGCATAGCCAGCAGTTCCACCGTCAGCGAGTTGAGCGCATAACGGCCCAGTTCAACCGTCTGGAAGGTCAATGGGTAGTTGCTCCAGGCGAGCGGATTGGGCAGCCACTCCATCACCCTGGGCGGGGGCAGCCCCGGCAACCGCAGCGACCCCACGAACATCGAGGCGAGCGGCACCAAGAACAGGCCCATGAGCGCCAACGCTACAAGATACCAGAGCGCCCTCCGAGGCGACCTCAATTTGACCGCCGAGGCGCAGAGCGCGCGGAGAACGAGCAGCGATTCTTGCGGATTTTCTTACCTGCCAACGGCGCCTTCCCTCCTGGGCTTGTCACTCTTGACCGACCTCTAGACAACAAGCGTCTCTACGCTCTCTGCGCCTCGGCGGTGAATTACGTCTAGTCATATGCGGCCTCGCTCCAACGCCGTGTGGTGAGATACTGAACAAAGACTATGAGGGCAGTCACGCCGTACAGCACCCACACCATCGCCGCGCCATAGCTAAAGCGGAAGTTCTGGAAGGCATCGGTGTAGATTTTCAAGGGCAGAAAGAGGGTAGCGTAGTGCGGCCCGCCCCTTGTGACCAGCAGCGAGGGTGCGAAGTTGTCTTGCAGGCTCACAATCGTGTCTCGGAACAGCAGCAGGAGGAAAGTCGGGGCGATCAAAGGCAAGATGAGGTGGCGTACCCTCGCCCAGCGACCCGCGCCGTCCACCAGCGAGGCGTCGTGCAGGTCGGGCGGGATGTCGCGCAGGGCAGCCAGCATGATCACCAACCCTTCGCCCACCTGCCACCCGGCCATCAGGATGATGATGGAGCGCGCCCCGCCGGTGTCTATCAGCCAGCTTTGGGTGGACATGTGCAGTGCCCGCAGCACTTGATTTAGCGGCCCGAACAGTGGATTGAAAATCCACAGCCACACGAGCGAATAGGCCACATCTGGGATGATGGTCGGTATGTATGCCGAGGCGCGGAATATGCCCACCCCTTTGCGCCGTTTTTCGAGGAAAAGGGCCAGCCCGAACGCCCCCAGCAATCGTAGCGGCACCGAGCCTAATGTGTAGATGAGCGAGTTGCCCAGCGCCGTCCAGAACAGGGAGTCTTGCCCCAGCTGCCGGAACTGGTCCAGCCCCGCCCAGGGGAAAGTGGTGGGGGCCAGGGGCGAGTAGTCGAAAAAGGCCACAGCAAGGCTGGCGGCAGCAGGCAAAACCACCAAAACGAGCATGCCCACCACGAAGGGGGCCAGCATCAGGAGCAGTTGGTTGCGGTAGCGCATGGGGTGACGGCAGGTGACATACGACGGACGAGGATATTATACCATCCCACGTCTGTCGCATGTCACCTGCCGTCCGTCACTTATCCCTTACTTTGCGGTGCGCCTCCTGAGCGCCGTCCCCGCGAGGGTCAGAGTCAGCCCCAATCCGGAGAGGGCAGCCAGAGTGAGGGGCAGGTCGGCAGCGCCCGTGCCGGGCATGTTGTCGCCCCCGCCCATGCTGGGGCTGCTCATTATACTCATCTCGCCCATTGCATCTTTTACTTCCTTCTCAAGCTCGTCGGCGGCAGTCGCAGCTTTGGCAAAATCGCCTGCCTTGATTGCATCCCGCACCTCGTGCATGGCATCCTCGATCTTCATCTGAGCTTCGGGGTTCTTGGCCTTTATGTCGTTCTCGTTGGCCGCGAAAGTCTCATGGAAGGCATCATAGGCGCGCTGCGAGCCGTCGCTGTCCTTATTAATGGTTTCGCGCACAAGATCGTGGGCCTGAGTCTGGAGCTTGCTCATAGCGTCGGACATGCTCATTGCGCCGCCGGCGTTCATGCTTTCGCCGCCCATCATCCCCTGGGCCTCCTTGACCGCGCCCACCAACTGGTCTGCTGCGGTGAAGGCCCCATCGAAGTCGCCCTTCTGAAGCTCATCCCGCACCTCGTGCATGGCATCTTCGATCTTCATCTGCGCGTCTGCGTTCTTAGCCTTGATGTCGTTCTCGTTGGCGGCGAAGGTGGTATGAAAAGCGTCGTAGGCGTTCTGCGAAGCATCGGCCTCTTTCTTCTTGATCGTGCCCTCAAGCTCCATGGCCTGGTCGATCAGGGTGCTCATCACCTGGTCCATCGTCATCGCGCCGCCGCTCATAGCAGCCCCCGACGGTAGGTTGCCGCAGGAGACGTACCGTCGGGGGTTCTGCGCCGACTCGTGTACGTTGATGGCGTGCTTGTCGTTGGTCAGGTCGGTCAGGCTCGCCTTTACGATGGTGGTAGACCTGCCGTTGGTCACGCTCTCCAGAGGGTACTGGGGCGCGGGGTCCAGGTTGGCGCAAGTGCCTTTATGGATGTGGGCGGGCTGCACGGCCCCTTCCGGCGCGTTGAGCATAATCAGCTCCACTTTGGTGGTGCCGTCGCCCTGGTCGGTAAGCTGCGCCGAGCCGTCCTCCCCCGAACCGTTCTCGTCTATCAACGTAACACGCACCACCTTCTTACCTTGTGCGAAACTGTGCTGCGCGGGGCTGAAAGCAAACGCCAATAATGCCGCCATTACCAGTAACACGAACTTCTTCATTATCTATCTCCCTCCTTTAGTAGGGGCAGGCACGTGGACCTGCCCTGGTCGTTGTCCCCCGATCTTTGGGGCTGGAATAGAGGTATGCACGGGGGGTTCTTGGGCGTAGCCCAATTCAGGCCCTACTAAGAAGTCATCTCAAAAACAGCCATTGCACCAGCAGGATGTAGGAATCTACGCTTGCTAGCGAGAGGTCAGCGTTACATCCACCCATTTTGACATGACTTTTACTTATTTATGCGGAATACAAGTTCAGTTGGGAAATCGAACCTTCGAATGTACCATTTCTTATCTGCTGTGAGTTCATGGAATCGCTGGACATAGTTTTCAGCCATTCCGCGGCTCCTCCCTCCCAGGCTATAGATTGGGAATGACACAATAATAGTTTCAGCGTTGATACTCTCCAATAGGCGATATCCTGCTGTTTTGTCGACTTGCTCCACGCACGGTATTGTTTTCAGAACAAGCGCAACATCGACCTTCTGACTCGGTACAGATTTTATGATGTCCTGCGTCTGCGCATGTCCATCAACATCAACAATCTTGAAGAAAGCCTCCAGGAATGTTGTGAGATCACCATATATATCATAAGCATAATACGCGGAGGGCGGGGCTAACGGCATCCAGGGGATAGCCAGGGGATTTAGACCACAGGCGATATCCAAAACTGAGTGAACAGGACCCAGGTCGGAGAAAACCGACTTATAAAAGTCTTGCAAGAATGGAACACGTTCCTTTGTTGATGCGTGATGACCCATGATAGCCAGACAGAGCCGCAAGAACTCAGCATGATCTCCGGAATTGTGGGCGATCTCTATCTCGCGGAGCCATTTGTCATAGTTGCGCTGTCCTACTACATAGGCTCCAGCAACTTGATGAAGTTTGCTTTTTGTGCCTTTAATGGCTTCCTTTAGCGCCTTGCGTTTCAGAAGTTCGCTTTTGGCAATATCAACCACAAAACTCTCGCATATGTCCCGATATTTGGGGTTGGAAAGTACAGTCTGAGTAATGAGTTGCACTCCATCGACATCATTTGCCATTTGAACGCAGCCTCAACTTATCTGTTAGCGTCGCCATGAATCTTAGATTATGGACTGTTGCTAACCTGAAGAACAAGGTATCACCAATCTTGAAGAGGTGATGTAAGTAACCTATCGAATACCGTAAGCAGCACAGGCAATCACATGATTCATAAATCGGTTTACGGTTCTTGATGTGTTTGTCGTCTGCAATATATAGATAGTCAAACCAGGATTTGGATAGCTCACTGATCGGTTCACCTGTAAATGTATAAAGTCTTCCTTTTCTGGCATCCCGTGTGGGCAGGGCGCTATCGAAAATTGAATATCCATAACTAAAGCAGTGTAGTAAGTTGACCGGATGGCCTATACCAAGCGCATGCATAGGGAAGTCAAGGGGTATAAGTTCTCGTGTAAATGCAAGGACATCATGCAGTAGATGTCCTTCAGAGTCTAAAGGCCAGCCGCCGTAGCCGTAACCATCGAACCCAATTTCGAGCAGTTCGGACGCGCAGCGCTTACGCAGGTCAAGATGTCCGCCGCCTTGTATCACCGCGAACAAGAGTGGTCGCTTACTTCCATCCATGTTTTGCTGATTAAGTATCCTTGTGAATTCCGCTTTACACCGGCGTGCCCATGCAATAGTCCTCTGGACTGCTTCCTCCTGGACTGGAAGCGAGGCATCAACATGGGTGCAATCATCCAAACATATTACAACATCACTGCCATAGCTCAACTGCAACTGTATCGTCTTCTCAGGGGAAAGCTGGTACTTGCGATCACTCTCGTTCCGAAATGTAATGCCGCTATCAGTTATCTTCCCATTCTTTGGATTCTCGCGTATGAGTGAATAAGCTTGAAAGCCTCCTGAGTCCGTAATTATGGGGCGCTCCCATCCACTCATGGCATGTAATCCGCCCAGTGCGCGTATCGTTGAAGACCCAGGACGTTGCATGAGGTGGAAAGTATTCATTACAACTGCCTGAATGCCAACCCCTATCAGATCTGTCGAGTCCGTGGAACGAACCACACCGACAGTGGCGTCCGGCAGGAAAACGGGCAATTCTAAACTGCCGTTTTGTAAGACTAAAACAGATATATCTTTTTCCATCTTCTGTTACTCACCCTCTTCTCTATCGACTGATCCATCGCTTTTGTCGGTAGACTTGCCCTCTATTACAATTACATATTCCCCCTTAGGGGCAGTTTTCGACAGTAATGACATAACTTCGGAGATGCTGCCTCTGTATATCGCTTCGTAGAACTTGGTGAGGTCATTCACGACCGCAGACCGCCGATCCCCTAGAATATCGACCACATCTTGAAGGAAAGCCATGAGACGATAGGGACTCTCGTAATAGATTAATGTGTGTACATACTGTTCATCAGCCATGAGGAATTTGCGTCGTGCTCCGGACTTACGAGGTGGGAATCCACGAAATAAAAAACTGTGTGTAGGGAGTCCGGAAACAATTACTGCCGAGACAAAGGCTGTGGGTCCCGGTATGGACGTTATCTGAATACCTGCAGTAATAGCGCTTTGCACCAGTGAATAGCCAGGGTCAGAAACTACAGGTGTTCCGGCATTGGTTACGAGGGCAACAGAATTACCTTGCTGTAGTAGGGTAATGATTCTTTCTCCCGCCCTCTTCTCATTATGTTCATGAAATGCAATTTGAGGCTTCTTTATTTCCAGATGTTTGAGAAGCATTCCCGTTCTACGTGTATCCTCGCTTGCCACGAAATCAACACTGCCAAGCACGTCTATCGCTCGTAAAGTAATATCTCGAAGGTTACCGATCGGTGTTGCGACAAGGTAAAGCATTAGTCCCCTTTGCTTCAAAGATACGTTTGATGGCAAGCATCCTCGGATCACATAATATCTCTGGCACTATAACGCGGTCCATGACCAACTGCAAGATCACCTGCTGTTCCGCCAGGTTGGCCGAGTAGGTCTGCGGGCATCACACGCCAACGGGCAAGCGGCCACCGTCGGGAAAAGAACCAGAAGAATGCCGGATGGCTAGTCACCCTTGTGTACATACTCTTTCCCTTCGGCGTTGTATAATGGAATCTAATTAGGAATTATCCCAAATTAGACAAGCCCAGAGGGAGTCGAACCACTTGCCTTTGTATGCCTCACGCAGTGAAGAATCCGTACTGGGGAGTAGCTGCTAAGTAACTATCTCATAACGTTGAGGCGGTGGAGGCGACGGAGCCAGAGCAAAGCGCAGGCGAGTTGGAGCAAACCGAGGTAATTGGATGAGTGCTTATCATAACGTATCAATATTGCCCGGCACTTGGAGAGCCACGCTAGCGTCCTCTCGCCCCCGCTTCGCTCATACCCAGCGCCGTGCCGGGTATCGCTTCTCCCCTGCCTCGTCCTTTTTCTCTTCACCAATCCGCCTTATGTGAGGCACGTAACCGTGCGTCTCTACCGCCTCATGACCAGTTGGGTTGTCATACCCCTTGTCCAAGCACAAATGCTGCGGCTTCTCCTCGGTGGGCGCTGGTCGCTCCACCACGATTGCATCAAGAGTGGCACCCAACAGCTTGGTGTCGTTGCGGTTGGCCCCATCTATCACTACTGAGAGCGGTCCACCATCTTCTTCCACCAACAGGCTCCGCTTCACACCATTCTTCCCTCGGTCAGTGGGATTGCGCCCAATCTTGTCCCCCCAAACGGGCCTTGTCCATCGCGCCGTCCGCCGCTTGCCACTCCCAACTCACGCCTCCAAGTTCGTCACACTCCTCAAGGAGGCAGGCCCACAAACGCTCGAACACTCCCGCAGCCACCCATCTGTGGAAGGTGCGGTGGACGGAGCTATCATCAGGGAAGTCGGAAGGCAACTGGTTCCACTGGCAGCCTCTGCGCATTCTGAAGATGATGGCGTCCAGTGCCTGCCGAGCATCAATACGCTTGCGACCAGTGGGTTTGGGCGGGTCCAATTCTCTGATGATAGGACTGACGTGCTCCCACAACTCGTCCGGCACTCGCCAGCTGGTGGGCATCGCACCTTCCAGAGGTGGGTAGGGTTGGGACTATTCGAGGCGGTGTGGGCTACCCTTGATGCAATAGTGGTTGAGAGACCCGCACCCACTCAGGAAGAGCCTCAACACCTTTGTCTGGACAAGGGGTACGACAACCCAACAGGTCATGAAGCGACACAGGCATACGGTTACACACCTCACATACGCAGGATTGGTGAAGAGAAGAAGGACGAGCAAGGAGAGAAACGCCACCCGGCACGCCGCTGGGTATGAGCGAAGCGGGGGCGAGAGGACCTTCGCCTGGTTGTCCAAGTGTAGGGCAATTCTGATACGCTATGATAAGCACTCATCCAATTACCTCGGTCTGCTCAAGCTCGCCTGTGCCTTGCTCTGGTTCCGCCGCCAGCAACGCCTCGATTTGAGATAGTTACTTAGTACTACAGCCGCACTTGCCTGCAAACCTATGCAACAACCCTGAAGTTACGCACGAGGCCGTGCGCTATTCTTCATAGGTATTTATCACGTTTGCGCCTGGCTTTTGAGCACCGACTCGCAAGTGCGGCTGTAGTACTAAGGGGCAGCACAACCCTCATTGCTCATCCGCAAAGCGACCGCCTTGCCTCCGGTACTCCCAAACTCGTCTCCACCGACTGCCCACACCTCGGTGGGGGAGAGCGCCGCCACCGCCGCAAGCGACCCCGATAGCCATCCTGTGCCTTTCTCTGTTGCCCCTATTGCCCCTGCTGCTCGCGACGTGCTGATCGGCACCTGGCTCCAGGACTTGCCGTCCCAACGCTCGATCAGGGGCGTGTGAGAGTCGTTGCCGACTGCCCACACGTCGTCGGAAGAGGCAGCAGCTATCCCGGCAAGCCGGCCACCGTTATGCGAGTCGGACTTAGGCGAGGGCACGATCTTCCAGCGCGTGCCGTCCCAGTGCAGGATGAGCGGGTCCGTGTGCTCCCCGCCGTTTGTGCCGCCTACCGCCCAGGCATCATTGCTTGAGATGGCAGCAACACCGGATAGGGAGGTGATCCACGTTGCCGCCTGGGGCGAGGCAACCTGTGTCCATTCCTTGCCGTTCCAGTGCAGGATGAGCGTTTCGATGCCGCCCCCATCGGTGGCTGCGCCGCCTGACAAGTTCCCGACCGCCCACACATCCCCCGAGGAAGCGCCGGATACGGAGTTGAGGTTGTTTGCGAGCTTGCCGGGGCTAGGGCTTGGCACGATGCTCCAAGCCGTGCCGTTCCAGTGCAGGATGAGCGTTTCTACGCGCTCCATGCCCGGCTCAACGGTCGGCGCGTCCGGTGTGCCTGGTAAGTTGGGCAGATGCCGGGAGCCGACGACCCACACGTCGTCCCTGCCGATAGCCGCCACTGCCTGTAGAACGCCGGTCGCACCTGCCCCGAGGTCAGGAGTGGGCACCACCCGCCACGCAGCGCCGTCCCAGTGGAGCACGAGAGGCGTGCCGTTGCCGGGGAGCAGGCCGTCGCCGGAGGGTGTGTAGTAGGCGCCGACGGCCCA
>JBBSIX010000069.1:0-13194 GCA_038231875.1 Chloroflexia bacterium
CGATGAAAAACTCCTCTAAAAATAGAGATTACGAAGGGTAGGGGCACGGCGCGCCGTGCCCCTACGGACGCGCACAGTTTCATTGTCGGTTGTGGCATGAGGGCCATGATTACTCAGAATGACGAGGTGTAGTGAGGATGAGCGTAACCAGTTGGGGTTGCTCTCGTTGTTCTGCATGAAGATGTGGGTAATCCCCCGGCTACGCTTACGCTACCTGTACGGTGAAGTTCTCGCCCTGCCAGCGGTCCTCCATGTGCCAGTGGAAGGTGAACTCCACCGCGCTGCCGGCCTCCAGTTTTGCAGTGGGCAGGTCTGCATAGTAGACGCCCAGTCCTGTTGCCTGCAACTCGGTGTTGTGGGCGGTTTGCCAACCGTCGGAGGTCCAACGTAGAGTAGCGGGAGAAAGAGTCTCTACTCGCAACGTTTTGCCCACGCTCATGTGGCGGGTTTTGTTGTTGTACCGCCAGATCGTGTGGCGAGAACCCGTCTTTTTCTTCACATACCGCTCCAGCGTTTGTGGGGGCATGTCGAACACTCGCCCATCGCGCAACGAGCGGCGCAGCTTGACATATTCGGCGTGCGCCCACACAAGGGGCATAGCCGAGCCGGTGGGCCGACCGCAGTACAGTCCCTGGCCGGGGATATCAGCCGAGTCCCACACCTGCTCAGGTATCATACCGCCGATGTCGGCAAAGCTCTCCATGGCGTGCATCAGGCTTTGTGCGGCTTGCGTATTGCCCGCCGCCAACTCATAGTGGGCGCGTTCGCCTGTGAGCAGAGGCCAGGCACGCCCAATACCTATCCCCTCGAACGGCGAGCCGTCTTTTTGCTCGCCATAGCCGTCGTCGTTGTAGCGGTGCCAACTGGTTCCATAGGGCGTTTCCACCTTGAGCATAGCATCAATCACTTTTATGGTGTTGAGGATACGAGGATCGTCGGGCGCGCGAAGGCCGAACCGCACCAGCGCCAGCGTGTCGGGGCTGACCACGTTCTGGGCGAGCCGGGCGCTGTCGTCCGGCGGGCGATTCTTTATCTGCACGTAGCCTCGCACCGATGAGCCTGCGGTAGAGAGGCCGGGCGGGGCGATACGCACGTAATAGCCCTCGACGCCCACCTGCCTGGCTATATCGGTATCTTTCACATAGGTCCAGCGTTCGATACTCGCGTTCCAGGCATCGGCAGTTTCGCGCATGTAGTGCGCCAACTCTTTCTCCCCCTCTAGATCGGCGAGGTCGGCGGCTATCAGCAGGGCGGCTATTTCGGCGGCCAGAGTGAAGGCTGTGTAACCGGCATCCTCCTCCCAGCGGTCCTGATCGGTAACGGGGCCGGCGCGAGCTACGAACCCGGCGGCGCGACGCACCATAGGCCAGAGGCGCTGCCTATCGCTGTCGTGCAGCGCGCCTTCTCGATGTGCAAGCTCAAGCAGCAGAATGGGCAGGGCTGTTTCGTCCACTTGCATACCCGTCCAATAAAAAGTGCCATCCATCCACATGTTCTGGGGCCAGTGGCCGTTCGGCTCCTGCGTGGTGTGCAGATAGTGGAGCACGCGGTTCATATCCTCTTTGCCGCCCACCGCCAACAAGCCGCCCGCCGTCTCCACAAGGTCGCGGGGCCACACAAGGTGGTAGCCGCCGAGGTCGTCGTCGCCCCTGACCTCGCCCCAGGGGATGGAGAGGCTGGCGATAAAGCCGCCGGGAAAGTTCTTGGCCTCGTGTGTACGCAGCACGGCTGTACTGATGCGATAAATATCTCGTACCGACTCGGCTTTGGCTTCCAGAGGCAGCAAGGTACGCTGCCACGCCTCCCATTCGCGGACATACTGGTCCCGGGCCTCCTCGAAGGGGGTGAGCAGGCTCGCCAGGGCGCGGTGCCCCGCCTCGCCGGGGGTGGAGCCGAAGCCCACCACCAGGTTAAACTCGCCCCCCGTAGCGGCCAGGTCTATCTCGCCGGTCAAGGCCACATTACCGTTCTGTGCGCGGGTATAATGCCATTCCATCTGCCCATGCTGGTGTATATCTTGCCAGCCGTCGCTCTTGCCGACGAAGCCCACCGAGCTGTTCAGCCAGGGGGAGGAGCAGGCGAGGGCCAGGCAGAACCCTTCGCGGCGGGCAAAGAGCATCGGCGCCCCCTTGTATTCGCTCACCCAGGCGGTGTTGTTGTGCCCCCAGTTGCCCAGGTGAGGCGACAGCAGCACGTAGAGATGATAGCTGCTTAATTCGCCTTGCAAGGGAGTGAAACGGGTCTGCTGCAATACGCACTCGCGCACCGGGTCGGCAAGCACTTCCTTTTCGATAGTGTACCGCTCCTGCCGGCAAGTGTTGGTCATGCGAAAGGCAGGCACGCCGGGGGCCAACATCGCTATCTGATGGTGGGCATCGCGCTTTTCCTCAGAAAAGAAGCCTGCGCCGTCGGTGACGATCAAGCCCATGTCGCGGGTGCATGCCTGATCTATGCGTCCATAGTAAATCTCATTAAGGATGCCGTGACTGGTGGTGAACCACACCTCGCTCTCAGGATCGAGTGCCGTGCCCACCCCGCTCTTGGCGCTGGAAGTCCACGTCGGCTCCAGCCCCGGCCAACCGGGTGCATAGTTCTCATGGCTTGTCGCCTTCTCGTCCACCGGACCTCCTCCTGGTGATTACCCACATCTCAGGCTATGCTAGGCTACTTTGCCGGCGAATACAGCACATATTACCTCCTGTCATTCTGAGTAATCATGGCCCTCATGCCACAACCCACAATGAAAATGTGCGCGTCCGTTAGGGCACGGCGCGCCGTGCCCCTACCCTTCGTAATCTCTATTTTCAGAGGAGCCTGAATTGGCACAGCCAAGAACTGAAGAATCAGTAGGTGGAGCATGATAGTTAGGGGCAGAGTACCTTCCTGTGTAAGGCATGGCACTCTTCATACCAACGGTCATACAAGCTGACTGATTCTGAGCGCAGCGAAGAATGACAAGCTGTAGTGAGAGTGAGCGTAACCACCAATCGGGGTTGCGCTCGTTGTTCTGCACAAAGATGTGGGTAATCACTAGACCTCCTCTACTTGACACGGCATGTCGCCGGGAACCGCATAACTCGGTACTTTCTACGCTCTACGCTCTACAGCGCCCCTGTCTGGTGCATGAGGCCGCCGTCTATGAAGATAGTTGTGCCGGTGATATAGGAGGCGTGGGGAGAGGCGAGGTATGCCACCAGTTTGGCGACCTCCTCCGGCGTGCCGATGCGCCCCAACGGTATCTCGCGGTTGAGGGCGGCTACTTTCTCAGGGTCCAGCAGGGTGGCTGTGTTGATAGGAGTGGCGATAGCGCCGGGGCCAACGTTGACGACGTTGATGCCGAAGGGGGCAAGCTCCAGCGCAAGGTTGCGACACAACATACGCAGTCCACCTTTGGCGGCACAGTATGAGGCGTAGCCGGGGAAAGGCAAGTCCTCATGCACGGAGGAGATGTTGATGATTGTGCCGCGCGCTTTGCGCCGTACCATATCGCGCACCGCCGCCTGCGTACACAAGAACGGCCCCTTGAGGTCCACAGCGAACACCAGGTCCCAGTCGGCCTCGGTGATCTGCAGGAAAGGTTTTTGTTGCTCGATGCCCGCGTTGTTGACCAGCACATCTATTTTGCCGAACTGCGCCACCACCTCACTTAGCATCGCATCGACGCTCGCAACGTTGGCGACATCGGCTCGCAGGGCGACCGCCTGCCCGCCTGCCTCTCTAATCTGCGCCGCCACAGGCTCGCCGGGTGCGTGTTCGCTGTGGTAGTTCACCGCCACGCTCGCCCCTTGCGCGCCCAGTTCGAGGGCGATTGCCCTGCCGATACCGCTCCCCGCGCCCGTCACCAATGCTACTATTCCTTGCAATCCCATCCGCATGCTCCTTCGCCTCACTTCATCGTAGGCAGAGTAGCAGATTTAGTGCCATTCCAATTAACGGCGGCCCTCCGACAGGAGACGGAAACACAAAGAAAAGACGGAAACACAAAGACGCAAAGGACCACGCAAAGATTCTTAAAGGTTTCCTTACCAGCCAACCGCCTCTTCCCCTATGCCGGTACGCCGGCAACCATTCTTGACCGACCTCTGAACAACAAGAATCTTTGCGTCGTCCTTTGCGTCTTTGCGTCTTTGTGTTTCCGTCTCTTGTCGGGCATGTGGAGGTAGTAGGCCGTGTATGGACGCCCCAACTGATCTTCGATGCCCAGGCATGTCGGAGTGTTATAATAGGGGGTTGACGGTGCGATCTTTCGGAGATGAGGGGCAAGCGTGCAAGACACTTCATTGGTATTTATTCACGGGGCAGGTTCCAACGCCGACTTCTGGCATGAACAGCGCGCAGCCTTCCCCAATGCACACTACCTCAACCTGCCGGGGCACACAGGTGGGCGCAACGGCGAGCGCGAAGGCAAAGGCCGCGAGCGGGTGGAGGAGTACGCCGACTGGGTGGCCGAGTACATCGAAGGTGCGAAGCCGGCGCGCGTGGCGCTGAACGGACATTCGATGGGCGGGGCCATCGCCCAGACGTTGGCGCTTCGCCGGCCCTACTGGTTGGTGGGTGTGGCCCTCACCGGCACAGGGGCGCGCTTGCGGGTGCTCCCCCAACTGCTCGAACTGCTGGACACCGACTACCCTGCCGCTGTAGACCTGATCGTAGCGCGCAGTTTTGCCCCCGCCGAGCAGCTTACATACGCTCAGAAGGCCAGGCGCAACGGCACGCGCCGCAAGACTCTACGCACCCCGCAGGCGGTTACTCTGGGCGATTACAGGGCGTGCGACCGCTTCGACCTCATGTCGCAGGTGGACGAGATAGCGGTTCCTACCTTGTGCATCGTGGGCGCGCTCGACGCGATGACCCCGCCCAAGTACAGCCGCTATCTGCACAGCCGGATACCTGGCTCCCGCCTGGCGGTGATCGAGGGCGCGGGCCATATGCTGCCCCTTGAGAGGCCGCAGGAGTATAACAGGCTGCTGTCGGAGTTTGTGTCGGGTTTGGGCGAGTAGGCGACGTGGGAGCAATGTAGCCCAACCTGTTTCGCCTGGTCAGTGGGGCACGGGCCGGCGGAACTGTACTTGCTTACGTCTGAGGTGAGACGGCACAAAAGGAGCGTATATGAGCACACATGCAGACGGAGTGGGGCAAAAGAATAGCGATAAGACCGCGCTGATAACCGGCGCGTCGGGCGGGATCGGATATGAGCTTACCAGGCTTTTCGCTCGCGACGGCTATAACCTGGTGTTGACGGCGCGCAGCGAAGATAAGATGGACAAGATGAAGGCCGAGTTCGAGCGGCGCAAGGGCATTCGCGTAACGGTCATCGGCAAAGACCTGACGCGACCCGAAGCCCCGCAGGAGATAGCGGACGAGTTGGAGAGCGGGGGCACCCAGGTTGACATACTGGTGAATAATGCCGGCTTCACCGTATACGGCCCTTTTGTTGAGACCGACCTGAAGCGGGAGATAGACTTGCTACAGGTGAACATAATGGCCCTCACGAAGTTGTCGGGGTTGTTTTTGCCCGGCATGGTGGAAAGAGGGTGGGGCAGGGTGCTCAACCTAGCTTCTACGGCAGCCTTTATGCCGGGACCGCTCATGGCGACTTACTACGCCTCCAAAGCCTACGTGCTTTCTTTCTCCCAGGCGCTGGCGAACGAATTGCACGATACAGGCGTGACCGTTACCGCCCTGTGCCCCGGCGCCACCGAGACCGACTTCCAGAAGCGAGGCGACCTGGAAGGTTCCAGGCTGTTCGACCTGGCAAGCGTTATGGATGCGAAGACAGTCGCCAAAATCGGCTATCGCGCCCTGATGAAAGGGCAAACAGAGGTAATAGCGGGCCTGAGCAACTGGCTCGTGGTCGAGGGGGTGCGTTTTGTGCCCCGCAAACTGGCGGCGGAGATGGCACGGCAGGCGCAGGCGAAAAAGTAGGGGGCATACAGACGGTCATGCGCGGGGTCAGCTTGGGATGTGCCCTTTCAGCCTATCGTAAGTCGTTTCCGGCAGTTCCGGAAGCACCTTTGTCGCGCCCACAACCGGCATGAAGTTGGTGTCTCCCGCCCACCTGGGCACAACATGCATGTGTAGGTGGTCGGCCACGCCCGCCCCCGCTACTTGGCCCAGGTTCATGCCGACGTTGAACCCCTCCGGCTTGTATTCGGCCTCTACTACACTCAACATCCTCTGCACAAGGGCCGTCATCTCGCCCGCAGTTTCCGTGTCGAGGCTTGCATAATTTCTTGTGTGTTGGTAGGGGACCACCATCAGGTGAGCCGTATTGTATGGATAGAGGTTGAGGATAACGAAGCTGTACCGAGCGCGCAGTAGGATCAAGTTAGCCCGATCCTGAGCGGACGGTTGTCGGATGTAGTCGCAGAAGATGCAGCCTGTGCTTTCGCTGTGGGCATCGACTGCGGCTTCCGCCTCTTTTGGTTCGTCCGGTGCGTCAGTCGGCACGGCGCCGGTTGTGCTGCTTATGTAGGACATCCGCCAGGGGGTCCACAGTCTTTGCATCTCCAGAAGTCTACTCCTCTGTTGCGGTTCTAACCGGGGTGGGCATAGGTGGGGATTATATAGTTCCCTCTGAACAGCAGCAGCAGTACAATAAAGATAAACACCACCACCAGCGCCGTCACAGCTGTTGCTGCCCAGGGCAGAGGGCCGGTATTGACGTTTCGCAGGGGGCGCACGTTGAACGTTTCCCACTCCCCCAGCTTGTAGCGCGGGCAGAGTATATAGCCGGCCAGCGCCCCCGCCGCCAACCCGCCCAGGTGGGCCGAGTTGTCAATCGGCAAGATGCCTGAGAAGCCGAAGCCGATATTGAGCACCATGATCAGGATGATATTCCAAAACTGCATATTGCCGCGCTTGCCGAATAGCTTTCGATACAGGCCGAAGTAGACCGCCAGCGCGCCTATCAGCCCGAAAATGGCCCCCGACGCCCCCACCCCCGGCACGTTGAACGGCGAAAACGCGAAACTCGCCACGCTGCCCGCCAACCCCGATATAGCGTAGACGGCCAGGAAGCGCGCCCTGCCGAAAAAGGCTTCAAGCTCTATGCCGATTATGTAGAGCGCATAGCCGTTGGTGGCTATGTGCAGGATGCCGGCGTGCAGGAAAGTGGCGGTGATGAGCAGCCACCATTGGCCGCCGAACGCCACACGCGAGTTGACCTTTGCGCCCCAGGCCACCAGGAAGTCCGCGTTGTCGGTGGCATCGAGGGAGCCGCCCAACACCGTCATCAGCACGAATATGCCTACCAGCACGCCCAGCAAAGCATAGGTCCAGAAGGGTCGCTCTATCGGAATGCGTATCCAGTTGCGAACGGCAGCCCCGGCTCCTGTGTATGCCGAGGGTGCAGAGGGTGGAGGCGGGACGGGCGCGGGCAAGTACGCAGGAGGCGAGTAGGGTCGCGCCTGTGCAAACTCCTCGCCGTCATTCGCGCCGCGCGCAGGCCACTGAGGATCAGGCTGAGGAGTTGGCATATGGGTGGTACATAATGAAGTCGGGGTCGGAAGTGGGGGATGGGGGTCGCACGGTTATTCAGGGAAGGGCACTCCCTTACAGTATACACTATACGGGTACGCCTCAGGCATGTTCAACAGCGTGGGGCATACATGGAGTGTAGATGTTCGTTGTCATGCAGATTAGGTCTACCCCATTAGAACAGCCAGTGGAGCGACACCGCCAGGCTGAACAAGATAATAGCCCCGATCAGCAAGCAGATGCCCAGGTAGAGCCAATTGCGGGCCGCAGCGAAAGTGATTATCTGGGCAACAAGGGTGACGACGGGCGTCGCCAGCAGCAGCAGCACGCCCAGATTGAGCAAGGCAAGCGGGTTGAGGGCAAGGAGTTCCGCCGGCACGCGCTCCAGGGGCAGCACTTTGGCGGCCTGCGCCCCGCTCGGCGAGCCCACCGCCAGCCACCATACGAACCCCAAGCCCATAGCTACAAAGCCGGCTATCATGCCCAGCCGCAGCGTAGCGGCAGCCCAGGCGTAAGTGCGGTCGTCCAGTTCGATGGAAGTTGGTCTCATAATAGTTCTTAGTTGCAGGATTTGTGCGTCCGAAAGTAGCCGGCTTTTACCTCTTGTAGAGGCCCACCGCCTGCGCCAGCATCAAGGCAGATACGGCTATCGCCACCCAGCCGAAGATACGGCGCAGGCGGTCGTTGGGGGTGCGAGGGGCCAGCCATGCGCCCACACGTGCGCCTATTATAACGAACAGCACGATGGGAACCGCCACCAGGGGGTCAACATCGCCGTTGGAGTAGCGCACAAAGGCGGCGCCTGTAGAGGTGAAGCCGATCATATAACTGCTGGTGGCGGCGGCTACTTTGAGCGGCACGTTCATCAGCAGGTTCATCACCGGAACCTGCACGATGCCCCCGCCCACCCCCAGCAACCCGGCCACCACCCCGGCAAGCACGCTTACTCCCATCCCTGCCGGCACGTGACGAGGGCTGTAATCTTCGCTCTCGCCCGATGAGGGATCGTGGTAGCGACCCTCAAGTCCCAGGCCATTACTATGCTCAGGGGCAGGCTGCGCGGTCAGCGTAACTGCTCCCTCATTTGCTTTCGCGCCGCCCGGCTGCCTCCTGCCCCTGAGCATAGTAATGGCCGTATACAGCAGCATAACCCCGAACAAGCCGCTCAGTAGCTGGTTGGGCAGGTACTTGGCGACTAGCGAGCTTGCCGTCGCCGCGAGGGTGGTTGAGATAAGCAACAGCAGACCCAGTCGTATGTTGCTCAACCGTTGGCGCACGTAGGTAGAGGCCCCTGTCGTAGAGGTCGCCACCGAGGCCACGTTGCTGGCCCCCACAGCTACGATGGTGGGTAGGTGGAAGATCAGCACCAGCGCGGGTACGATAAACACGCCGCCCCCCAGCCCAAGCAGCGCCCCGATCAACCCTGCGCCGAACCCGCTCGCCGCCAGGCCCAGGTAGTAGAAGATGTCCATGCGCCCTATTGTACGCAACAGCGCGAAGATAGACAAGGGAAACCGGGCCGGCAAGTCTCTCGTGCCGGCGTCCGTAACGTCTACATCGCGGTTCCGTTACAATAAAAGACGACTTACAGGGGTGGGAACCGCAATATGGCGCTGGCCGAGAAACTAATCCAAAAGTTGGTCGAGCAGGACCCTGAGCATTACGCAGTCAGAGTGCGCTGGCTGGCTTTCATCTACGTCTTGCTCAACGTTATATCGCTGGCCCTGGTGGTGACTATCGCCTGGCGCATACAGTACTTCATAACCCTGTCGCAGCGCAGCAATGTTGAGACCCTCACTGTCATTATCATCTTCGTGCTGGCGATCTACTACCTGGTTTCTACTTTCAGGGGCTTTATTGGGGCTGTGCGGATAATCCTGCTAAATGCCCCCCGCTTGCTGTCCGGCAGCGAAGACACAAAAGAGCGGGTGGAGCGCCGCAAGCAAGAGGCGCTCATGCCGAACAAAGCCGACAAGTATGTGTGCCTGGATGTGGCTGTTCGTTTGCTGGGTAAGCCGGAGGCTGAGATTCGGTGGCAGTTGGAAGACGACGCTGGTAAGCTGGCCGAACTGGTGTTGGATGGCGTGAAGATCACCTGCCGCTCCTATAGGGGCAGCATGAACGGCAGCATTTTTGAGTTCCTGGTCAATCAGTTGGAAAAAGCTCTCGGCAAAGACGGACGCGAAGTAGACTTGAATATCACCCAGTGGTCTACCATAGATGAGGACCAGGCCGGCCAATATTATAGCATGGTGAGGGCCTTTACCAACCTGGAGCAGCAACTGGGCAACAAAGGCGAATTGTGGCCCAGGGAGGAGATAACCCAGGAGGATAAGGAGAAGATAGGGGCAGAGTTACGCAAGTTAGTGCCTTCGCTGCGTAACGAAGCGTTGCTGCCCGACGTGGAATACGAGGTTGAGTACAATGTGCCGGTGCTGCCTGAGCCGCTCGGCTTTCTGAAGCTCACCCGCAAGGAGAACCGCGCCGACCCTGTGCTCACTATGGGCTGTGCGGGGCTGGTGATGCTGGCGCTCATGGCGGTGCTTACTTTCTTTATACTGCTGCCGCCCTGGGTGCCGGCCAAGTGAGTTGAGGTAACTGTGAAGCGTTCACTTTCCACTGTTGCCGGTCTTGCTTTGCTACTAGTCTTACTGACCGGCTGCCTGGGGCCTAAGCCTGTGCTCCAGAGCTACAGCGCTTTGCCGTCCGCCCCCGATTCGGGCAAGCCTTTTGTGGTGGAGGCCGTTATCCATAATGAGGGGCCGGGTGAAGGCGAGGTTCTGGTGGAGGTTAACCTGCTGAACAAGCAGAACGGCACGACGATAGCGCAGGATAGTAAGACGGTGGACCTAAAGAAGGACGAGACGCAAAGGGTGTTGTTCGAGATAACCCTTCCACCTTCCGCAAAAAACCTCGACCCGCAGAAGATACAGGTAGATGTAGAGGCGCACTATCCGATTGAGTAGGGCTGTATAAGTGTGTTGTGGGACTCTGCATGTTGCGCCGGTGTGCCGGTATGCGGAAGGCAGGCGGCGCTCCAGGATAACGGTCCACCCCCAGCCTGAACAGTTATCCTGAGCGCCCTGCGTTGACAACCCTCCGCACCCGCGTCTATAATTCGCCATGCAAACGGCACCTTAATAGAGGAGACCTACCCCCAGTGATAGACCTTTACGAGCTAATCGGGCGAAGTTTAGAGCGGCAGCACAAACTTGAGGCCAGCGGCATCTACTTTCTCGGTGAGATTACCGACATGGCTGCCGAGCACTTCGGCCAGTCGCTGACCGCTATGGCGGTGGAGAGGGCGGGCGAGGCGGACAAGCCGATCACCGTCTATATCAACTCCGGCGGCGGCTCGGTGGGGGCGGGCTTGGCGATGATGCAGATGATCTATCGCCTGCGTAGCCTGTACAAAGTGGCTATCAACACGGTGGTCACCGGCTATGCCTATTCGATGGGGGCTATAGTTTTTCAGGCGGGCGATAGGCGGCTTATGGGTTCTTTCTCGACCCTCATGCTCCACTCTCCCCAGTGGTTCCTTTCGGGCGACGACCAGCGCATCTTCAGCGACTATGCAGCCCTCGCCAAGCACTACAAGAGCCTCGTCAGCAACATATTCGCCCAGCGCAGCGGCAAGCACGAGCCGGTTTGGTGGGAAAGCTACGTCTATTCGGGCCGCGACCGCTTTCTCACCGCCCCGGAGTGTCTCGAGTTGGGCCTTGCAGATGAGATTTACGGCCTGCAATTGACCACACCCCCGCAGCCCGTAGACGGATCGCAGGGCTTCAACGGGTGAACGGGGAAAGACGGAGAAAGATAGAGTGAAAGTTTACATCTCCTGCGACCTCGACGGCGTGTGCGGCGTTGTGGACCGCGATCAACTTTTCGATAGCGCCGGCGCCGACTACCGCCACGCCTGCCGGCTGCTCACCGCCGAGGTGAACTCCGCCGTGACAGGCGCGCTCTCTGCTGGGGCCGATGAGGTGGTGGTGAACGACGGGCACTACCACATGCTTAACGTCATCCCCGACGAACTGCACCCCCGCGCCCACCTGATAGCGGGTCGCTTCAAGCCCGGCTTTATGGTCGAAGGTCTAGACGAGAGCTTCGGCGTAGCCCTGTTCGTCGGCTACCATGCCGCAGTGGGCGTGGCCGACGGCAATCTCAACCACACTTATCACGCCTACGAACTGCGCCTCAACGACCTTTGTTGCAGCGAAGGAACCATCAATGCCGCCGTTGCCGGTCACTATGGCGTGCCTGTGGGCCTAGTGACGGGCGACCGGGCCACCGTAGTGGGCCTGCGCCGGCAGTTGGGCGATTCGCTGCGGGGCGTAGCCGTGAAGGAGGGCATTACTCGCCTGGCCGCCCGGCAGCTGATGAGCGTGGCTGAGGCCAGGGAAGCCATCGAAGTAGAAGCTGAGGAGGCTGTGCGTGCGGCGATGGAAGGCTGCGCTCCTGCTCCTCTCAAGCTGCCGGCTCCAGTCACCATGCGTCTCACCTTCAAAGAGACCCTCCACGCCGACGGCTCGGCCTTGCTGCCGGGAACCGAGAGGCTGGACGGGCGCACCTTGCAGTGGCGGTTCAACAGCGTGCCGGAGGCTTATCGCCTTTTCGTCGCCACCTACTACCTATCCAGGGGCGTAGAGCTTTGAGCAAGGCGGGCAACGGCAACGGCGACGGCGGCAAAGCGGGGGGCGGCCTGGGGCTGGGGCTGCGGATGGATGTGAAGCAGGCCTGTACCGTTCTCTACAGCAGGCTGCCTCCTCTCGATGCGCTTGTGACGGAGCGGATCCTGAGCCGCATTGTGGGGCCATGCACGGTCGAGTGGGCCAGGTCAGAGAGCCTGGATGTGCCTATGGTAGGAGGGGTGGCGCGGTTCGGCGGGCACGAAATCGCTATGATAGCCCTCAACGCCCCGGTGAGCGCTGCGGTGCGGGCACGCACGGTGGAAGTCTCCCCCATGCCCGAAGAACAGCGCGCCCGCCTTATGCAGCACCGGGCGGCGATACGCCTGCTGTATACACGAGGCAGCGACCTGCCTGCGGAGCAGTTGACCGCCCTGTATCAGGTAGCCACCGCGCTGCTCTCCCAGGGTGGGCTGGGTATCCTCAACGAGCGGGCCGCGCTCGCCCAGCCCATCGAACTGCTGGCCGAGTACCTGCCGATAGAGCCGAGCGAACCACTGCCCATGACGCTTTGGGTGGGGATGGTAACGTTCGATCTGGGTGGTGACGAAGTGCAAGGCCGGTTTCTTATGCGTACCTACGGCATGGAGCAGTTTGGCCTACCTGAATTGGGCGCATACACGGAGAGCCGCAGCCAGGCCGATGCAGTGTATCGTATGCTGCTCAACGTGGGTCTATATCTTGTGGAAAGCTCCGCTCAACGGCAAATAGGTCCGGGCCACCGCGCCGACTTCAACGGCCACATCTACCTCTTTACTACCCCGGAGCAGCATAGCATAGAGTTCGGCAGCCGCACCGGTCTGCTCATGCTGGTGGAAGTGTAGACCGCGTGTTTTCCGCTCAAGCTTCGCTCAAGGGTGAAAGAAGATGTTAACCCTTTCTTAATCATAGGACTTTCGCTTGAACCAAATCAGATAGCTATGATAAGGTACAAGCATGATAACAAAAAGGCAGTACATCGAGTATCTAATCAGCACACCGGCCAATTACACCTGCACCAACCTGGCAAAACACCTGCAAGGGGTGA
>JBBSIX010000070.1:0-12736 GCA_038231875.1 Chloroflexia bacterium
GGCGCTTGGTGCGTTCATAGAGGTATTGGCTCACGGTGTCCCTTATCTTCTTGTTGAGATAGTTCCAATCGGGGGTGGTGTTCTGAGATCCGCCGTCGTGGTTCAAGGCACGCTTGACACGCTCCTTCGTTTCCTCCAACAGCTCAGTAGACTCCGCCGCGTAGACAAACCCGCGAGTTACGATGTCGGGATTGGCGGCCAGTTCGCCGGTCTGTTTGTCCACAGTGACCACTACCAGCATTATGCCGTCCCGCGACAGCAACTGCCGGTCGCGCAACACTACCTGCCCGATGCCGCCCACGCTCAACCCGTCCACGTAGACATGGCCGGCGGGCACGCGTCCCGCGACGCGCCCCTCCTCGCGGTTTAGCTCCACTACATAGCCGTTGTCTATCAGGAAGATATTCTCAGGCGGCACACCCATTGACTGCGCTATTTTGGCGTACAACACCAGGTGGCGGCGCTCGCCGTGTATCGGCACTACATACTGCGGGCGCAGCAAGTTGAGCATCAGCTTGTGCTCCTCCTGGCTGGCGTGGCCCGACACGTGGACCTGGGCGATGGCGCTGTAGATTACCTCCGCGCCCTGCACAAAGAGGTTGTTGATCACCCGCCCCACGCTCGTTTCGTTGCCGGGGATAGGGCTGGCCGACAAGACGTATGTGTCGCCCGCTTTGACGCTCCAGTGCCGGCTGTCGTCGTTGGCGATGCGCGACAGGGCCGAGGTCGGCTCGCCCTGTGCGCCTGTGCATATCACCAGCACCTCGTTGTCGTGTAGCTTGGCGGTGTCGGTCACACTCACCAACAGGTTGTCGGGGATTTGCAAATATCCCAATTCCGAAGCTACCTGGGTGTTGTTTTCCAGGCTGCGCCCCAGCAGGGCCACTTTGCGGTTGTACTTGTACGCCAGGTCCATTATCTGCTGCACACGCGAGATGAGGGAAGCAAAAGTGGCGATAATCACCCGACCGGGCGCATTGGCGATAATCGGGCCCAGGGTGCGCCCCACCATCTGCTCGGAGGGGGTGAAGCCCGGCGTTTCTACATGCACGCAGTCGGTGAACAGGCCCAGCACCCCTTCATCGCCCAGGCGCGAGAGGGCGGCGAAGTCGGTGATATAGCCGTCTACCGGCGTGGGGTCGAACTTGAAGTCACCCGTGTGAACGATAGTGCCGATGGGAGTATGCACCGCAAGCAAGCAGGCATCGGGTATCGAGTGGCACATATGCACAAACTCCACCCGCATCTCGCCGAGTTGCACCACGTCGCCCGCACGCACCTCATGCAGATCGGCGCTCTCCAGCAGGTTGCGCTCGCGCAGTTTGTTGCTGATGAGGCCCAGGGTGAGGGAAGTCGCGTATACCGGGGCGTTGAGCTGAGGCAAGAGCCAGGGCAGCCCGCCGATATGGTCCTCGTGCCCGTGCGTGATGCAGATGCCCCGGATGCGGTCCTGCTTGCCCTCAAGATAGGAAATATCGGGCAGCACAAGGTCCACCCCAAGCATCTCTTCTTCGGGGAAGCCCATCCCCACATCAATAATCACTATATCCTCGCCGTACTCTACGACGGCGATATTCTTGCCCACCTCGCCCAGGCCGCCAAGCGGCGTAACGCGCACGAACTCGGTTGTGGGCTGTGGGTCTATGTACGCATTCCTTATCTTTTCTTTATTCATTCTTGTTTAGTCGGGAGTTGATCTCGGTAAGAAGCTCACCCCTGTTCTCCAGCCCGCCATAGATGGGCAGGGCCGTGCCGTGCGCCTGAAGGTGTAGAAACCGCACCACCGGGTTGGGCAGTTGGCTTTCCAACCGCCCCTTGTATTCATCGCGCACGAGCAGGGCAAGCGTCTCCGGCTCTTCCTCGCTCTCCTCTTCTTCAATATTGGCGTCGTCGCGCAAGGCAGCGGCGCTACTGTCGGTATCAATTTTGTCTTCATCGCCCAAAAAGAAGCGGGCGATACGGCTTCGACCTCCGGGCTGCTTGAACCCGGCAAGCTCGGCCCAGGGGTATATCAGCGTTACCCCGGCCAGGGTTGTGTAGCGCAACCCCTCATCGGTAACAGTTATGTACGCGTTGGCCTCCTCAAGCAGCGTCCAAGCGACCAGAGGGGACACAACCAGGATGCCGAACATCAGGAGGGCCGACACCCACTCTGCGCCATCCAGCCCGCCGTCGAGGATCGTGATCAAGCTCCACAGTGCGAACACGAGCAAGCTGAGTACACCGACGAACAGGATGACGGCTTGCCGCCGCCCTTCGCGTGACATGCGGTACTGGTTGGCCTCGGCTTGAACAATGGCCGTTGCAGGGGAGTTTGCGGGTTGTGCTTCTGTGTTCGCCATACTTGTACTCGTATTTGTGCCTACCGGCCTCACAGGTCGAAAAACGACATCTGCTCGTACTTAAGCCCCTGTTCCTTCCGCTTCTTGCGGGGGGCTGCCGCTTTGTTCACCGGCGAATCCTGTTGGCCGGCAGGGGCCTGAATTGCGAAGCCTGGATGCGAAGCAGAACCACCACCCCATGCCTCATCGGGAACAACTTCCTCAGCATGGTAGGGAGCGGGCTGTTCAAGCACTGCTCCCGTCTCAGGCTTCTCTACCACGCTCTCGCGCTCGGCCTCCGCCGAGGCCACACGCTCCTGGTCGAGCGTAGGAGAGGCAGACGAGCCGGCACGCATCTGCTCAAGGTAGGCGGGCAGCTTGCGAAAGTCGTCGCGGATCACATCGGCGAGGCTCGCCTGGTGCAAACCGGCTGCCGGGTGATACATCGCCACGCACAGCCGGCCGTCCAGCATACGAGCCGTGCCGTGTATTTGGCTGATCCGCTCGCCTGGGAAGAAGTTCGCCATCGAATGGCGGCCCAACGTCACAATCACCTTGGGGTTTATCAAGGCGATCTGCCGCTCCAGGTAGGGAGCACAGGCCGCTATTTCGTCGGGGTTGGGGTCGCGATTGTTGGGTGGGCGGCACTTCACGACGTTGCCTATATAGACCCGTTCGCGTGTCAACCCGGCGATCTCCAACAATTCGTTGAGGAATTGGCCCGACGCACCCACGAATGGGCGACCCTGGCGGTCCTCGTGGTAGCCCGGCCCCTCGCCGATAAACATCACTTCGGCGCGCACGTAGCCTTCGCCCGGCACCGCGTTGGTGCGCGTTTTAGCCAGGCGGCACAGTTGGCACGTCCTGACCTGCGCCTCCAGCTCCCGCATCCCCGCGAGCCGAGGCGACGCTCTCCGGCCTCCATCTTTCTCTGTCTCACTTGCTACCACAATGCTATTATAACAGGTTTGAGGTTTTGGCTCAGAGTTTTGAGTTAGCGGGCTTCCTCGGCAAAGGCCGCATCTTCAAGGTACAACCAAAAGTCAATATCGCGGCACCCCGGTGTGAACCCGCTCTTCAGAGCCGAACCATGCACCAGCAAGCCGACAAACCAGGGCGCTGTATGCGATATGTATACGTCGGCGGCTCGACGGACGATGGGCTTTGATTCGGGCGTGAGGCGGGAAAGGTCTATTACTGTTCCTCACGGCTCAGGATGTCTGCGACAGAGGCCCTCGAAGCAGGTAGTTTATTCTGAACTACCTCCCAAAATAGTTGCCGAATCAATCCCGAAGTACTGATGTGGAATGATATTACGCGGTCCGACTATTCAGCGCCATTCTATAGAGGGAAACTGTTCCTTTATCTCGTCTGGAATCCGAGCAGCAGCTTCTCCGATAATTTGCAGGTTGAACAGTACTGCATCAATCTGCATTCTGTTACTGAGAAAATCATCGAAAGAGATGCTTCCTGTATAGTTCTCGACACTCGGAACAGCGTCCAAAATATCTTCGAGATAAAGCTTATAGTCCCTGGGCATAGATGACATTTTCTAACACATAGGGGCGCAATTGCGGCTTCAGATGCTTCTCAGGTACGAGATCTACTTTGCACCCAAACAGGTCATCCAAAAAGAACAAGAGGTCAGTGTACTGGTCAAAAGACGAGCTCTCCAGCGTCACCAGAAGATCAATGTCGCTACCGAGCCTCTCCTCATCCCTACTGTATGAGCCGAAAAGACCGATTTTGATTACTCCAAGCTGCCGCAACTTATCATCCTGCTGTGCTAGTGCCTCTGGGATGCCTTGTTTCGTCCAGTGAATAGGTTGCGTGCTGCGCTGCTCCATACGGCTACACCTTTGCCTTAACAGCAGTCTAAACTCGCTTGCGCCAGTAATCCAGCAGGTCGCGCAGGGTTTGCTGGTAGGGGATGGTGGGTTGCCAGCCTGTGGCCTCCTGGAACTTGGAGGCGTCGGCCCACAGGATTTTAACGTCCGAAGGGCGCAGGCGTGTGGGGTCCACTCGCACCTCTACATCCACCTCGGTCATCCCAAGCAGCATATCGAGCACTTCCTGCATCGAGCGAGTGTTGCCCGCGCCGATGTTGTACACCTCGCCGGGTTTGCACCGCTCCAGCAGCAGCCAGTAGGCCCGCACCATATCGCGTACATCGGTGAAGTCGCGCTTGCTCGACAGGTCGCCCACATGGATAACCGGCTCGCGCAGCCCCTTCTCGATTTCGGCTATCTGCCTGGCGAACGAGGAGTCTACAAAGTTCTCGCCCCTGCGCGGGCCGCTGTGATTGAAGCCCCGTGACACGATGCTCTTTATGCCGTAGCTTTGGTGGTACTGGTAGGCCAGCATCTCCTGGGCAACTTTGCTCACGGCGTAGGGCGATAGGGGCCGCAGCGGATTGCTCTCCTTCATAGGCACTTCGTCCGGGTAGACCATGCCGTACTCCTCGGACGACCCGGCTATCTGTATCAGGGGGTCAATACCTGCCGTGCGTACCGCCTCGAAGATATTTAGCTGGCCCAGGATGTTGTCCTGCAATGTAGAGGCGGGCGAGTTCCAGGAGGTGGGCACGTGGCTTTGGGCTGCCAGGTGGAAAATGCGATCGGGCCGCACTGCGCCGATCATCTTCTGCACGCTGAATGGGTCGAGCAGATCGCAGTCTATCATGTTCACCTTGCCTGGGGCGAACGCCTGCCGTATTGTTTCGATGCTGGCGACGCCCGGCTCTATCATCTGAACGGGCAGGTTGGTATCTTCCAAGTGCTCCAGCCTGCTGCGGCGGCGATAGATGCCGAACGTTTCCACCTCCGGCAGTTCGGCTAAAAACTCTGCCATGTGGCTGCCCGCGAAGCCTGTGATGCCCGTTACCAGTACTCTCAAAACGTTCCCTCCGAAACTCTAATTGTCCTACTATGAGCCACCGACGTCACCCATCCTTAGACGGATCATTGCTGCCAAGTTGTCCAGTTCTTCACGTGGAGGCTGATGCGACTGATCAACGTCCAGCCTGAAGTCATCGCCGATGAAGCGCGGAAAGACATGCAAATGCACATGGCGCACCTCCTGGCCTGCCGCCTCCCCATCCGCCAGGAACAAGTTTATCCCTTCGCATCTCACGCTGGAAGCTCGGAGCGCTCCCTGCACGCTCATGGCTATCTTGAACAGATGCGCGCCCGTTTCCTCGTCCATCTCCGACAGCAGGGTAGAGTGACGCTTGGGGATGACCAGAACGTGTCCCGTGTTCACCGGATATATATCCATGAAGGCAAGGGCCGTGCTATCCTCATACACAACACTTTTGGGTTATGTGCCGGCCACGATCTCACAAAACACGCAATCCTCCACTAGCCCTCGGCCTCACTGTCGGGCAAACTCTCCCCGATGTCAACCTTCTCACCTGATAGACGGTTGTTCGCCCCGATGGTTGCATCGTCTCCTATAACAGACACGCCGTCTATATGGCTCCCTTCGCCTATTTGAGCGTTGTTGCCGAAGATGGACTGACGGCAGTCGGCTTTCTCGCCGAAATAAGCCTTGTCCCAGGCTATGATACCATCGAGGCGGGCATGTTCGCCTACTTCGCAGTTGTCGCCCAACGCAAGAGGGCCGGTGAGCGCGGCGTTTGCTCTTACTTTGCAGTTGCGTCCCAGCACCGCCGGGCCTGTCACCCGCGCCCCGCTGTCTATGAAAGTGCCTTCGCCCGCCCACACGCCCTGCCATAGTTCCTCACCTTCCGGCGGGAGGTTGTACTTAAGCCTGCCCGACATGAGGTCGGTCTGCGCCTGTAAATATTTGGCGGGCGAGCCTATGTCGAGCCAGTATGCGCCGGTGCGATACCCATAGATAGGCAGGCCCTCCTCAAGCAGCTTGGGGAACAGGCCGTACTCTACCGAGTATGGGCGGCCAGGCGGTATCTCGTCGAGCAGTTGCGGCTCGGATATGTATTGGAGCACTTCAGGCTCAAGCAAATAAGTGCCCGCGTTGATCCAATTCGAGGTGGCCTCCTCGCGCTTGGGCTTCTCGGTGAAGCGCTGTACGCGGCCCTCCTCGTCCATATCTACGACGCCATAGGCGCTTGGATCGTCCACCGAGGTGAGGGAGATGGTACACACCGCCCCGTGCTCGCGGTGTTGGCGCAGCATGTCGGTCAGGTCGAGGTCAGTCAGGATGTCGCCGTTGAATACCAGGAAAGTTTCGTTGCCGGCCAGGAAGCTCTCCACGTTCTTAATCGCCCAGCCCGTATCGAGGGGCTTGTCCTCCCGCACGTAGTGGAGCCTCACCCCTAGGTGAGAGCCATCCCCGTACTGCGGCTCAAAGCTCTCGGAGCGATAGCCGACCGCCAGCACCACATCGCTGATGCCGTGCAGGTTCAGCAAAAAGAGCACGTGGTCCAGGAAGGGCCTGTTCGCCAACGGCAACAGAGGCTTGGGCTTGCTGAGTGTAAGAGGGCGAAGCCGGGTTCCCTGCCCGCCCACCAGGAGTATAGCTTTCATAACTCACGCAACAGGGACGGTTCCGTCCTCGCCGGCTACTCTCTCCCTCCAATAGACTAAAATATCGCGCAATGTGCTTTCCAACGGTATTCGGCGTTGCCAGCCGGTTTGCCTCTCAAAGCGGGTAGGGTCGCACACCAGGCTGGGTATGTCCGACGGGCGCATGCGGGCGGGGTCCAGCCGCACCGCTACCTTCACTGTGCTCATCGCCAGCAGAGTATCGAGCAGCCACTGTATCGTGCGCCCCTGCCCTGAACCGATATTATACACCTCTCCGGGTTCTCCGCGCTCTATAGCCGGAAGGTAGGCGCGCACCATGTCGCGCACGTCGGTGAAGTCGCGCTCGGCCTCCAGGTTGCCCACAAAGAGAACTGGCTCTTGCAGCCCCGCCTCGATGCGCGCCACCTGCCGGGCAAAAGCCGATGCCACAAAGTGCTCGCTCTGACCCGGCCCAATGTGGTTGAAGGGGCGCACCCGGATCGTCTGCTGACCCCAACTGAGATAGTGCTGCAATGCCAACGCATCCTGGGCGATTTTGCTGACGGCATAGGGATTGTTGGGGCGAAAGGGCGTGCTTTCGTCTATCGGTATATCTTCCGGGCGAGCCAGGCCGTACTGCTCGGACGAGCAGACCACCAGGATACGAGCCTCCGGCGATGCCTCGCGCAAGGCGTTGAGCAGATTTAGCTGGCCCACCACGTTGGTCATGAAGGTAGCTTCCGGCTCCTGAAACGCCTTCTGCACGTTGCTCTGGGCGGCCAGGTGGAACACAAACCGGGGGCGCACCTGCTCCACCATACCGGCCGTCTGTGCAGCATCGGTCAGGTCGGCCTGCACCCAATTCAGGCGGTCGTTCTTACCGCCCCGGCTCGGCTGCGAGTGGACATTGCCGAAAAGCTGCCAGTCGGTGCTTTCGAGCAAGTGCGCCAGCAGGTGGCGGCCCACGAAACCGCCTGCCCCGGTCACCAGTGCGCGAGCCGGGGCAGGCATCGTTGCTGTCTTCTCCACAGGCTAACGCCGGCGGTTGGCCGGCACTTGCTCGGTGGAGGAAGGTAGGTGGCCGTTGCCCCCCTCGCTTGAGGAGTAGGCAGGGACTTGCGCTTCTTCCTCCAGGCCGCCCTCCTGCCGCAAGATGTCGGCTTTGTCGGTCCGCTCCCAGGGTGCGATGATGTCATGGCGCCCGAAGTGGCCGTAGGCGGCGGTCGGCTTGTAGATGGGGCGGCGCAGGTCGAGGTCTCGTATGATAGCCCCTGGGCGCAGGTCGAAGTGCTTGTTGATAAGCTCCACTATCCGGTCGTCGGATATGCGCCCTGTGCCGAACGTCTCTACGCTGATCGAGATCGGGCGAGCCACGCCAATGGCATAGGAAAGCTGTATCTCAAAGCGGTCGGCCAGCCCCGCCGCTACCACGTTCTTGGCGACGTAACGAGCGGCGTAGGCAGCCGAGCGGTCCACCTTCGTCGGGTCTTTGCCGGAGAAGGCCCCGCCGCCGTGCCGGGCGATGCCGCCGTAGGTATCCACTATGATCTTGCGCCCGGTGAGGCCGGCGTCGCCCTTCGGGCCGCCTATCTCGAACAGGCCGGTGGGGTTGATGAAGTAGCGGGTGTCGGCGTCCAGCAGGTCTCCGGGGATCACCTTGAAGATCACTTCCTGCTTGATCGCCTCCTCTATCTCCTCGTGCGTGACGGTCGGCTCGTGCTGCGCCGATACCACTACCGCGTCCACGCGCACCGGCTTGCCGTACCGGTACTCGACCGTCACCTGGGCCTTGCCGTCGGGGCGCAGCCAGGGGAGCGTCTTGCTCTTACGTACTTCGGACAGCCGCTTGGTCAGCTTGTGGGCCAGCGAGATAGTGAGGGGCATTAGCTCCTCGGTTTCGTTGCAGGCGAAGCCTATCATCATACCCTGGTCGCCCGCGCCGATAGCCTCGATAAGGTCGTCCTCGCTCATCCGCCCTTGCTTGGCTTCAAGCGCATTGTCCACGCCCATCGCTATATGCGGCGACTGCTCGTGGATAGAGACGATAACGGCGCAGGTGTCGGCGTCGAAGCCGTACTTAGCCCGTGTGTAGCCGGCATCGGTAATAGTGTCGCGGGCGATCTTCTGCACGTCCACCCAGGCAGTAGTGGTGATCTCGCCCATTACCACGATAAGGCCGGTGGTGGTGGCCGTTTCGCAAGCCACGCGAGCCTCGGGGTCTTGCGCCAGGATAGCGTCCAGCACGGCGTCCGAAATCTGGTCGCAAAGTTTGTCCGGGTGCCCCTCCGTCACCGACTCCGAGGTCATGAAAAGCTGCGGAGCCGACATAAAGGTCGAGGCATGAGTAGTATTGTTCGGCATAATATATCTCCTTTTTTGAAGGCGGGAGTTGGCCCGCATGAGCACGGCCTTCGACTCCCGCCCCCTAATTTCAAACTGCATTGCGGAGTCGTGTTCTTATGTGCCGCTTTCCCACGAGGCCAGATATTTCTTCTGCTCCTCGGTCAGTTCGTCTATATGGATGCCCATCGAGAGGAGCTTGAGCATAGCGATCTCGTGGTCCAGCTCCTGCGGGATAACGTAGACCTTGTTTTCGAGGCTGGGGCCGTGCTTGACCATATACTCGGCGGCCAGCGACTGGTTGGCGAAGCTCATGTCCATCACCGAGGCGGGGTGGCCTTCGGCGGCGGCCAGGTTGACCAGGCGGCCATCGGCCAGCAAGTAGAGCTTGCGGCCATCGGACATGGTGAACTCCTCCACGTAGTCCCGCACCTCTCGCCCGCGCCCGCCGGCCAACTCCACCAGCGCCGGGATGTTGATCTCATCGTTGAAGTGGCCGCTGTTCGCCATGATCGCCCCATCTTTCATCGCTTCCATATGATGGCGGTCAATCACGTTCAAATCGCCGGTGACAGTGATGAACAGGTCGCCCACCGGAGCCGCCTCCAGCAGGGGCATTACCTCGTATCCCTCCATCACGGCTTCCAGCGCGCGCACCGGCTGCACCTCGGTGACGACCACACGAGCGCCCAGGCCCCTCGCCCGCATCGCGATGCCGCGCCCGCACCAACCATAGCCGCAGATTACGATTATTTTGCCTGCCAGCAGGATATTGGTGGCGCGCAGCACACCGTCAATGGTGCTCTGGCCTGTGCCGTAGCGATTGTCGAACAGGTGCTTGGTATCCGACTCGTTCACGGCGATCACCGGGAAGCGGAGCACGCCCGCTTTCTCCATCGCCTTGAGGCGGATCACGCCGGTGGTGGTCTCCTCGCTGCTGCCTACCACATCGTTGAGCAGGGCACGCCGCGCCTCACTCGACAGGCCCCGCGCCCACTCGCGCACCATCGGGTGTACATCGTCGAGGCGGTCGAGGGCGATAAAGAGCATCGAAGAAACGAGGTCGGCCCCGTCGTCCATCGTAATTTGCGGGCGGTGGTTTAGGGCAGACACAATATGGCTGTAGTAGGTCTCGGTATCCTCCCCTTTGACGGCGAAAGTAGAGATGCCGTAGTGCTCGACAAGGGCGGCTGCCACATCGTCCTGTGTGGAGAGAGGGTTGGAGCCGCACAGGGCCAGGTCGGCCCCTCCCGACTGGAGGGTACGCATTAGATTGGCGGTTTCGGCGGTAACATGCAGGCAGGCCGACACACGCAGCCCTTCAAGGGGCTTTTCCTTCTCGAAACGCTCGCGTATCTGGCGCAGCACCGGCATCTCGGCCTCCGCCCATTCGATGCGGCGCACCCCGCGCTCCACCAGAGCGCCGGCGCTCGACTTGATGTGGGCCGCAACCCGCGTGCCCTCGCTCTTCTTGATCACATTCTGTGGTTCGGTTTCTAGTGCCATTGTTTGTCACACTCCTATTATCTGTTCGATCCTACTGCCAACTTAATGCTCGTTTTACTCCCGGTTCGGTACGTTGTCATCCGATAGGTCGAGGTGCAACGTCTGCCTGACATGCACACCATTGTCCCGGCTCTCCTCCAACTTACGAGCGA
The DNA here is from genome assembly GCA_038231875.1 of Chloroflexia bacterium. GTDB lineage: Bacteria > Chloroflexota > Chloroflexia > QHBQ01 > JADMIH01 > JADMIH01. The sequence goes on from JBBSIX010000070.1 coordinate 10,807, forward strand.
CCAGCAGAAGCAGTTCGTCCACATCGAACGGCTTGTACAGCACGCCCACGTTCTTGGAGTTGAGATAGCCCTCGATCTCCTTGAGTTCGCGCAACGCCCCGCTGCAAACGATCACCGGGATGTCCAGGGTGTCGCGATCCATCTTGAGCCGTTGCAAAAACTGCCAGCCCACTTTCTCCTCGCCAAAAACATGGTCGCTGACAATCAGGTCGGGCTTTATTTCCTTTACATAGTCCACCATCTGAGGCTGGTAGGAAGTGATGGTCACTTCGTATCCTGCCTCCTCGTGCAGTATTTGAACGAAAAGCTCCAGTATTTCCTGTGTATCGTTCACCACAAGAATATGGACAGGCTTTTTGTCTTCGGCCATTAGGTTGCCTCTCCTACGCCCTGCACCCCCAACACCTCGGCGACGGCAGGCTCGTCGCCAAAGTTCTCAGTGTAACGGCGCGCAAACTCGCTCCTTGTATAAGCATGAGCCTGGGTTCCGTACTGTTCGATAGCGTACACAGCCGCCAACGCCGCCAGGCGCCCGGCGCGCTGCACGTCCAGCCCGGCCTCCAGCGCAAACACCAGCCCGCCCAGATAGGCATCGCCCGCCCCCACAGGGTCAACTAAGGCGACGACTTGCGCCGAAGGGATATCAGCTACCTCATCGCGTGTCTGGATGAGCGAACCGTGCGCGCCTTTCGTCGTAACCACCATCTCGGCATGTTCCAGTATGGCACGCTGGTCGAGGCCCGTCTTATCGCGGATCAGCTCAAACTCGTAGTCGTTGGCGACCACCACTTTTGCCCCGCGCAGGCCCTCTTCGATCTCCTGGGGCGACATGCGGATCAGCTGCCAGATAGGCGACCAGACGTAGGGCACGCCCATCTCGCGACATTCCCGCGTAAACTGCACAATCGGCTCAGGCTCGGTAGGCCCGATCACCACGAGGTCTATTTCGGAGCGGGGCAGTTCGTGTAGGGACCGCTGCTTGTCGTGGGCCATCGCCCCTGTGTAGAAGCCGGTGATCTGATTGTTGTCCATGTCGGTAGTGATATAGCAGGTGGCGGTGAACTCGTCGGGCACAACTTTCACGAAGCGGATATCAATGCCGTGCTGCTGCATCCACTCTCTATAATCGGCCCAGTCGTTTGCGCCTACGGAAGTGAAGACGGCGGGAGGCGAACCGAGCAAGGCCATCGTGTAGGCAACGTTTGCGGCCACCCCGCCGCGCTGCCGCTTGAGGGTGTTGACCAAGAAGGAGAGGTTGAGAACGTGGATCTTCTCCGGCAGGATGTGGTCCTTGAAATAGCCGGGGAAGTTCATTATGTTGTCGTATGCGACCGAGCCGGTGATAAAGGTGCTCATCTATAGGTTCCGCCTGTATGTGCCTGCTGCCACGGCAACTTGTAAACACAAAAAAAGTTCTCTCGGCATGAGAGAACAGAGCATAGTACTGAGTTCATCTCTCATCTCTCAGGCATACGCCTGCCGGATTTGGCACCGACGGCCCGGCTGACGTATATGTCAGCAGACTCGGTTGCCGGGCTTCACGGGGCCGATCCCTCCGCCCATCTGGATAAGAGTTGTCCTATTCGATTTTTGGACTGCGACCATTATCATATCACAAGGAGCAGTGGGTGTCAAGTTGATTTTCCCCTGGTGATTACCTATATATTAAGTTATGCTACGCTGCTATATCGGGTATGCATCCCCATACTATATATTGTCATTCTGAGTGCAGCGAAGAATCAGTACGCCGGGATGATAGTTAGCGGCACAGTACCTTCTTTTTCAGCAGTACAAGGTACGGCACTTTTCAGCCCTACTGTCATCCCGGCGTACTGATTCTTCAGTTCTTGGCTGTGCCAATTCAGGCTCCTCTGAAAATAGAGATTACGAAGGGTAGGGGCACGGCGCGCCGTGCCCCTACGGACGCGCA
>JBBSIX010000071.1:0-12522 GCA_038231875.1 Chloroflexia bacterium
CAGCCCCACTCCCATCCAGGCCGTCAGTACGGGGCAGGAGATGACCGCTTTGCAGGCTCTTGACATTCTCAAGAAGGAAGCGTTGGCGATCTACCCGGACGCTCGGTTGGCGCTGCTTGCGAACTCGCGGCCCGGCCAGCAGAAGAACCTGCTGAGTAGTTCGCTGGGCGACCCCACCGTGAATGAGCCGACCCCCGGCGGCAAGGGGCGCAACTGGACACTCGTCGCCGTTTCGCCGTCCAAAAGAGGCGCAACGGCATTCGGCATAGACGGCACGACAGTGGACCTTGTAGAGGCGAAGACCGTTACGGACGAAGTTATTGACAGGTTCAGCGCATCCTCTTTTTCAACGCTCGACCTGGCGAAGATGGACATCTCGGCGATGCCGGACTCGGACGCGATTGCACAGGCGGCAGGCGAACCCGGCGCGGGCCGGCAGATCGGCATAGCGCTCATGGCCCCCGACGGCCTAGGAGTCGGCCCGCTGCCTACCCCCGAAACCGGCGGTTCGCCGCCCCAATTGGCCTACGAACTGTTCAGCACCGACCCCGCCCAACAGCTGTTCATCTTTTTCGACGCTCTAACGGGCAAGATTGTGCTGGACAGCAGAACGTAGGATGCCGGATAAAGCTTTGCCGAACAAACTGCTCACCAACCTATGGGGGAAACTGCCGCTCACCGGGCGCATGCGTAATGCCGTGATGTGGTGGCTCAACCCGAAGTTCAGCGTAGGAGTACTGGGGTTGGTGCAGGATGAAGATGGGCGAGTGTTGCTGCTAAAGCACACATACCGGCGAGACAAGCCCTGGGGCCTACCGGGAGGCGGGTTGAAATCGGGCGAGAGCACACAAGAATGCCTGCTGCGCGAGGTGCTGGAGGAGACCGGCCTGCACGTGGAGATAAGTCGTCTCGCCAATGTGTCGGTTCACCCCAGCCGCCGATTGTTGGATGTGGTCTACGCCTGCCGTCCCAAACCCGGCAACACTCTGGCCCGCTTTCGCCCCAACGTCGAAGTCGCCGGCGCCCGGTACTTCGACCTCAATGCCCTACCGCAAGCGATGTCCCCGCGCCAGAAACGCCTTATCAAGCAGGCTATAATGGACAACCCGCCTAACGAAGTAGAGAGTCGCAGAGGGCGCAGAGGCGATTGTTAGGTAGCCGATGCTACCGCAAACCTGGGCAGCACGTCCAGCACGCCGGCGCACAGTTCATAGCGGCCAAAGGAGGGCATCAAGTAAGCGCCGGCGTACTTAGTGTAGGCGTATTGCAGTATCTCCTGGGCCATCTCCACACCGGCCTGCCGACCGTTGGGGCCGGCGTCCAGCATTCTCTCCAACACAAACGGCGGAATAGTGATGCCGGGCACCTCGTTGTGGAGGAACTCGGCGTGGCGGTAGCTTTGCAGAGGCAAGATGCCCAGCAGGACGTTGGCGTTCAGGTCCCGTATGCCTTCTAGGGTGCGGTCCACAAGCTCCAGATCGTACACAGGCTGGGTCATGACGAAATGTGCGCCCGCCTCCATCTTCAGGCCCAGGCGCTCTTTTTCCAGAGGCAGGTCGCGGGCGGTTGGGTTGAAGGCGCAGCCGATGAGGAAGTCGGTGGTGCCGCCGATGCTGTTATCCGAGAGGTCGAGGCCGTTGTTCAGCCGCGTCAGCAGCTTTATCAGGCCGATAGCGTCTATGTCGAACACCGCCGACGAGCCGAGCCTGTCCACCGGGTTGGGCGCATCTCCGGTCAGCGCCAGGATGTGCCGCAAGCCCATAGCGTGCGCTCCCAGCAGTTCGGCCTGGATGCCCATCAGCGTGCGGTCGCGGGTGGTGAAATGCACGATGACGTTCATACCGGCCTGCTGCTTCACCAGGTAGCTCACCGCGAGGGCGCTCATCGAAGCGCGCCCCAGGGCCGAGTCGGTCACGTTCACCGCGTCCAGCCCTTTCTCGCAGAGCATGTGCGCCCCTGCGAGCAGCTTGGAAGGGTTCACGCCTTTGGGCGGGGCCAACTCCACGCTCACTACGAACTCTTTGCCCAACTTCCAGCCGAAGGAGCCAACCTCGGAGTGGACCGACGACCGCTCCTCTCCAATCTCAAGCGGGGACGTGTCGCGCAGCATGGGGGCTTCGGCAGCGTAAGGCTCGGTAACGCTGAGGCGCTCGTGCGGTGCGGTGACGACGGCTGCCTGAGCCTCCTCCCGCTCCCGCAGGCAGTCCCTGATGGCCTTGATGTGGGCAGGGGTGGTGCCGCAGCAGCCGCCCAGGATTTGCGCGCCGGCCGCCACCATACGGGAGGCGAAACCGGCCACGTACTCAGGCGTAGAGACGTACACAATGCGGTCGCCCACCGTTTCGGGCCAACCGGCGTTGGGTTGAGCCGAGAGGGGCTTGCGGGCGTAGGCGGCCATCTCCGAGATAACGCGGGCCATACGCTGGGGGCCGGTGGAGCAGTTGGCCCCAATCACATCGGCCCCAAGCTCCTGAAGCGCAACGACCACCTCCTGCGGAGTGTTGCCCATCTGCGTGCGCCCGTCCTCTTCAAAGGTCATCTGTGCTACAATAGGCAAGTCGCAGGCTTCGCGGGCGGCCAGGAGCGCCTGACGCATCTCCTCAAGGTCGCGGATCGTCTCGATGATGAGCAGGTCTACCCCGCCTTCCAATAGAGCCTCGATTTGCTCGCGAAAGATAGAGCGGGCCTCCAGAGCGGAAATGAGGCCCACCGGCTGTATAGGCTTGCCGAGCGGCCCAACCGCCCCGGCCACCAGCACAGGCAAGCCGCTCACCTCGCGCACCTCGCGGGCCAGCTTGGCCCCACGCAGGTTGATCTTACGCACTTTGTCGCCGAGATCAAAGCCGGCCAGCTTATGCCGGTTGGCCCCATAGGTGTTGGTCTCGATAATCTCCGCGCCCGCCGCGATATAGGCCTCATGCACACTGCGAACTACTTCGGGCTGCGTCAGGTTAGACTCGTCGAAGCAGCTATTGGCAGGCACGCCCATCGAGTAGAGCATTGTGCCCATAGCCCCATCGCACACGATTGGCCGCCCCTCGCGCAGGCGCGCCAGGAACGGGTGGCTGCTGCTTTTCACCTTCTCCGCACTGTTTACCACGACCACACCCCCACAGTACTCCAGGACTGGCCGAACACAAGTCGCCCAATCCCCTGCCAAATAAAAAAGCCTCTCGTGGAGAGGCCGTGTTTGCCTGTAGCGGCCAAATCCTTCCCATAGGGCTGGGTGGGGCACCGCGCTTGAGCCGGTTGCCGGGTAGGTCTCAGAGCCAGTTCTCTCGCTACCACTCTCGATTTCTATTCACTTGTTCTGCCTCTAGTCTACACGACCCATGAGCCGCCTGTCAAGGGCGGCAGGAGCCATCCCAATCCCGAACGCTTACGTCACAGTGCTATTGACCTTGTGAATAATTTCACCTATTATAGGATTGTCGAGAGCAAGAAGGTGCGAAGATCAGGCGAGGTGGAGGTAGGGATACCATGACAAGACCAACAAGCGGCGACCGAAGTTTGGCGGCACAAGAGATAGAACGTTCTCCTGAACAGAGGGATGTGGCGACCGGCCGGCAGAGCGATATAGGCCGGCGCAGGCCGCGTGTGGTGATTGTGGGCGCGGGCTTTGGCGGGCTGAATGCGGCGCGCAAGCTGGCCGGCAAGCAGGTAGATGTGCTGATAGTAGACCGCAACAACTATCACGGTTTCTGGCCCCTGCTCTATCAGGTGGCGACGGCGGGTATCGAGTCGGAAGCCATTGCCTATCCGGTGCGCGGCATCTTCCACAAACATCGCAACATCAACTTCAGGATGGCAACCGTCAAGGGCGTAGACCTCGACAAACGGATTGTCTACACAAGCCGGCATCAGGTAGCTTACGACTATTTGGTGCTGGCGGCGGGCAGCGCCAACAACTACTTTGGCAACAACTCCCTGGCCGAGAATACTAGCGGCCTGAAGGACATAGACGAGGCCGAGCAGATGCGCAACCGCATTTTGTTGGCCTTCGAGCAGGCAGTGGGCGAACCCGACCGCCGCAAACGTCAAGACTTGATGACGTTCATAATCGTAGGCGGCGGGCCAACCGGCGTGGAGTTGTCGGGGGCGCTCTCCGAACTGCTTCGTCACGTCCTCCGAAAGGACTACCCAACCCTCGACTTTTCGCAGGCGCGGGTCGTCCTGGTGGAGGCCACCGATAAGGTGCTGTCGGCCTTCCCGGACGCGCTTCAGCGCTCGGCTGCGAAGAAGCTGGAAAGTATGGGCGTCGAACTGATGTTGAACAAGATGGTGGCTGACGTTCAAGGCGGGCTGGTCACATTTAAGGACGGTAGCACGATCCAGGGCAGCCTGGTAGTATGGGCGGCAGGGGTGCGCGCCGCCGACCTGAGCGACCATGTGCAGGCCGAACAGGGCAAGAACGGGCGCATCAAGATCGAACCTGCGCTGCACCTACCCGACCACCCAGAAGTGTTCGTAGTGGGCGACATGGCCCTTCTCGAAACCTACCGAGACGGCCAGGCCTACCCGATGGTGGCCCAGGTAGCCATCCAGCAGGGCAAGCAGGCAGCCGAAAACATACTGAGGGAGATCGCCGGCAAAGATACGGCCCCGTTCCACTACTTCGACGAGGGCAGCATGGCGACCATAGGCCGCCGCTACGCCGTGCTCGATGCCTTCGGCATCCACCTGAGCGGCAGGCTGGCCTGGCTTGGCTGGCTATTCATACATATAGTATACTTGATAGGCTTCCGCAATCGCCTCATCGTACTGACTAACTGGGCCTACAACTACTTCACCTACGAACGCGGTGTGCGCCTCATCACAAGCAAAGGGGAAGGGGAGAGCGAAAACGAATCGGAGAGTAAAGGCCGCAAGCAAGACACGCCTGATGCCCGGATTCGCAACCGCTGACCTCTAAGCCGACATGCAGCCTTACACCGGCGCCTTGCCCGCCGATAACCTCACAGCACAGACCGCGCAGGAAGAAACAGTTGCCGATTACGGCAGGTGGGATGATGCGCGCAACCTCCTGATCTTGCTTGCGGGGTGTGCCCTCGTGCTGCTGCTCGTGCCGCCCCAGCACGAGTATCCAATCATAGACGACTGGATATACGCATCCGCCGTGCGCGATATGCACGCTACAGGCGCCTTCACCTTGCCGCCCATGAGCCAGGCGAACCTCATTGGGCAGGCGCTGTGGGGGCTGGCATGGGTAAACTTGCTGGGCTTCAGCTTCACCACCCTCACCTTCTCGACCCTGGCTCTGGCGCTGGTCGCCTTGCTCTCTTTTTACGCCATTGCGCGCACGGTGGGAGTGCCGCCCTGGGGTGCGCTGCTCGGCGCGGGGCTGCTGGCGGTAAATCCCCTGTTCCTGCACCTCAGCTACAGCTTCATGACCGATGTGCCTTTCCTGGCGTTCGTGCTGGCGGCTTGCTACTGCTACATTCGCGGCCTGAAGGGGAACAACCTGGCCTGGCTGCTCGCGGGCAGCTTGTTGGCGGGCGGGTCCTATCTTATCAGGCAGTTCGGCATACTTGTGCCTGTGCCGTTCGTCCTCTATCTGGCGGTAGAAAGCCTGCGAACACGGCGCATGCTGTGGCGCGAAGCTGTGGCTGCTGTGGCGATTCCGGTGCTGGCCTTCTTCGGGTGGTATATGTGGGCACACGACAAACCGCCTAACGCAGCGCAGATGCAGGCCGCCGGGCAGCAAGCCGATTTTATGTTCAAAGACCCCTGGCTGCGAACGGCAGGGCTTCGGGCGCTGTCGGTGCTGCCCCTGATGGGCTTCTTCGCCTGGGCTGCGGTGAGGCTGAAGCGCCGATGGTGGTGGTTGGCGCCTGCCTGGTTGGTTGTTGTGATCTGGGGTATGTACGCGCTCGATTTGCCGAACGAGACGTGGCTGCCGCCCACCGAAGCTCCCTTCTTCGCCCAGATCGGCTCGTTGTCGGTCCAGTTCCCCTTTGAAGTGTACACTTTCGGCATATACGGCAACATCCTGCGCGTCGGCGGCATAGACTTCTTCGAATACGACCAGCAGGCGATATGGTCGCCCGAAGCGTGGCATCTAGTCTGGCTGGTGGGCGTGGGGCTAGGCGTACTCCTGCTCGCCAAGATGACCGCCGTCCTGTTCCCCTGGTTCAAGGCAAAGGCACAGGGCGAGCCGCTCAAGCCGTTGAGCGCCTTCTATCTGCTGGGCTTCCTCACCTTTGTAGCCTCGGTAGCGCTGCCTGGGGCCTTTTTCGACCGCTATGGGCTGGGCTTCCTGCCGTTTCTTATCCTGTTCGTGGTACGAGGTTCAAAGAGTTGGAGCAAGTGGGCGTGGCGCTACTCTGTGGCGGCGTTTGCGCTGTTGGCCCTTTTCTCCGTCTTGCTCAAGGCGGACTCGGTGAGCCACGACAACGCTCGCTGGCAGGCGGGGCAGTGGGTGTACCAACGCAGCGGCGGCCTGCACGGCGGCTACGACTGGGACAACTGGGTGGGCGGCCGCAACGATGCTTACCAGATAGCGGACAAGCCTCTGGACGGCTATCGGATCGAAAAGACTTTCCCCTACACGAGCCTCCTCTCCGGCTTCGCCACCCGCTACGTCTACGCCCAAACGCACAGCGACCTACCGCCATTGCCGTAGGTTAGAGGACAGGTTTGTGCAAAGTGTTCAGACTTGGGGTGCAGGGGAGAATCCCCTGACGGGGTTACAGGGGTGTCCCCTGTTATTCCCTACTAAAAGCCCCCTCCCGCGTGCGGGAGGGGGTTTGGGGGTGGGTCTCTGCATGCCGAAGTCCAATTTCCTCAACCCCAAGTCTGAACATTTACTGTGCAAAACCGGATTGACAGCACGGCACGGGAGGAGTATACTCTGTGTGGGCCTGCGGCACGGTGCGCTGTGCTGCTCCCGGCCCAGAACGACCTTTAACAGCGGCCCCGTGAGGCCGACAAGGTTGGTGCTTGCCTAATAGTTGCTCTAACAGCCCACCTTGCCTCGCGCAAGGTTTTTTTGTAGGCATGCGCCTCCGCAAGGAGGACCCTAACTCGATGGACAGCCCACGACCCGGCCCTATCCCCAGTAGTGCGAAGCATACCTCCCCTGTAGCCCCATTCGCGCCCCAGATACAATGGAGCCGAGCCGCACACGTCGCCAGGGTAAAAGCCGCCATGTTGCGCGCCGCCGAAAGCGCCCTCGACGGGGCAGGCTTCACTCAGGTGCTCCCCTCTTTGCTCACCGGCATGAGCGGGGCATGCGGAGACCCCGGCACGCTCATTGCGGTGGAGCTTAAAGGCGAGCAGCGTTATCTACGCCAAACCTCGCAACTGCACCTTGAGCCGATGATGCGTGAGCTTGGCCGCGTATACTCGGTCAGCCGCTCGTTTCGCGCCGAACGCCGGCTGGACGAACGCCGGCTGGACGAGTTCACCCTTATCGAGGCTGAGGCGCTCGGCCACTCTCTGCCGCAGCTTATGCCGCTCATGGAGGAGCTTGTGGCCTGCATGCTCCGGGGTGCAGGCGCTTTTGCAGGCCGCCACCTGCTCGCCCTCGGAACGGCCCCTGTCGGCCTGGTACTGGGTGCGCCCTTCCCTCGCATGACTTATGATGATGCCATAATCGCGCTACAGAAGCGAGGCCACTTTATCGAGTGGGGCGAGGACCTTGCCGACCGGCACGAGCTTGTGCTGGCCGAAAACGGACCGCTCTTTGTCACCCACTATCCAATCTCTACTCGCTTTTTCACGATGAAGATAAGCCGCGACGACCCTCGCGTAGTCGAATGCTGCGACCTGCTGCTGCCGGGCTTGGGCGAGGTGATGGGCGCGTCCGAGACCGAGCCGGACGCCGACCTGCTGCAAAGCAGACTGGCGCAGTCGCCCGCCGCTCGCCAACAACTCGATATGGGCGGCAGCCTGGAGGACTACGGTTGGTACATAGATATGCACAGGGAAAGGAGCACCCAGCAAGCCGGCTTCGGTATGGGTTTCGAGCGCCTGGTGCGCTACGCCTGTGGCCTGAGCACACTGGCCGAAGCTGCATGATGGCGACCCCGGCGGCCCTGATCTAACGATGTTTACTCCCTTCTACGATCCAAACCTTTCCTATCAGGAGAACTACGACCTGGGGCCGTTCGGGGCTTTCAGAGAGGAGCCGTCGGCTGAGGAGCAAGCGGCGCTACAGCTGCCGCAAAGTAGGTGGTCAACGGTGGCGGGCCTGCGGCTCAGGAGGCCGTTGGGCATACCGGCGGGGCCGCTGCTCAACTCGGAGTACACGGAGGCGGCGTTCCTATGGGGCTTCGACCTGGTGCATTACAAGACGGTGCGGAGCCGCGCCTGGCCCGCGCACGCGGCTCCCAACGTGCTTTTTGTGCATGCAACCGAACCGATACCGCCTGGTGAGATCGGCCGGCAGAGCTTGAGAGCCGGCAGCTTCGCCGACAGTGAACAGGTAGACCTTGCCGGCCTGAGCATCACCAACTCGTTCGGCATGCCCACCCAGCCGCCCGACGTGTGGCAGGCCGATATGGAACGGGCCGCGCGTGGGGCCGGGCATGGGCAGGCGCTGGTCGCCGGCGTTACGGGCTCACGCATGCCGGAGGAGAGCGACGAGGCATACGTAGAGGACCATGCCCGCACTGCCGCTATGTGCCTGGAGACGGGTGCGCATGCCGTCGAGGTGAACCTCTCGTGCCCCAACCTGGGCGGGCACAGCCTTATGTGCCACGACCCCGAAGCCGCAGCATTGGTATGCCGCGCCGTAAAACAGGCAATCGGCCCTCTGCCCCTGTTCGCCAAATTGGGCAACTACACCCCGGACGAGAGAGGCGAGGCTCTGCTGCGCCGCGTGGTCGAGGCGACCGCACCCCATGTGCAGGGCTACGGGGCTGTAAACGCCGTGCCGGTGCCGGTGGTGGGTGCAGACGGCGGGCAGGCGCTCCCCGGCGAGGGCAGGCTGCTGGCCGGCGTGTGCGGCGCGGCTCTCAAAGCCGTCGGCCTCGATGTGGTACGCCGCCTGCATCGTATACGCACAGGGCGGGGCTACAGCTTCGCCATCATAGGGGTGGGCGGTATGGCTTCGCCTGCCGACTACGAGGCGTATCTACATGCCGGGGCCGATGTCGTTCAAGGCGCTACGGGGCCGATGTGGAACCCCCGGCTGGCGGTGGAAATAGCGCGCGCATGCAATGAGGAGAACAAGGCGAGATGAGCAGCGACCCGGACACAACCCCCGAAGCAGCCGCCTGGGGCGAGCGTGTAGCCAAAGCAATAGCCGCTCAAGGCAGCATCCTCTGCGTGGGCCTCGACCCTATCTACGAAAAACTGCCCGCCGAAGCTAAAACGGGCGACAAGGCGCAGAGCATCTTCGCCTATAATCGCAACATAGTGGACCGCACCGCCCCTTATGCCGCAGCCTTCAAGCCTCAGTACAAAGTCTACTCAGCCGAGGGCGAGGCGGGCATCACTGCTTTGCGCCTTACGTGCAGCTACATCAAAGAGCGCTACCCGCACGTGCCGGTCATCCTGGACGCCAAGTACAGCGACATCGGCCATGTGCTGGAGCGGTGCGCCCACGAAGCTTTCGAGCTGTTCGGGGCGGATGCCGTAACAGCCATGCCCTCACCAGGCAGGGAGGCGCTCATGCCCCTCTTTTCGCGCCCCGGCAAAGGCTGCTTCATGGTGGTGCGTACTTCAAATCCGGGCGCGGCTGAACTGCAAGACCTCCCACTGGCAAACGGCAAGCCCCTCTACATCGAGATGGCCCGCCGAATAGCCGACGGGTGGAACGCGACGGGCAATCTCGGCCTGGTCGGCCCGGCCACAGACCCCCACGTGCTTGCCGGCATCCGACGAGCCGCGCCCCACCTGCCGATACTCTGCCCCGGCGTGGGCGCACAGGGCGGCGACATGGAGGCTGCGGTGACGGCCGGGCTGGACAGTAGGGGCGCGGGCCTGCTCATCAACGTGTCCAGGGCTATCATGGAAGCGCCCGATCCGGGCGAGGCCGCCGCCAACTGGCGCAACGGGCTGGAGGCCGCACGCTCCCGTAACAGGGAGCAAAGCTCTAAACAAGCTACTCTCCTCGAAGAAGTGATAAAGGAGATGTACTCGATAGGGGCGATACGCTTCGAGCCTGTTAGCCTCAAATCCGGCCTGGTATCGCCCTACTACAACAACCTGCGCGTGCTGGCCTCCCACCCGTCCCTGCTGCGTAAAACGGCCTCCCTCCTGGCCGAAACGCTCCAAGATGCAGGGATACAGCCGGACATAGTAGTGGGCATCGCGGAGGCGGGCATACCGTTGGCAACCGCCCTTGCAATGGTCAGCGGCATACCCGCAGGCTACGTGCGCTCAAGCGCCAAAGCGCACGGCACAAAACGGATGGTGGAGGGCCAGTGGCCGCAGGGCGCGACTGCTGTGCTGGTGGACGATGTGGTGTCGGACGGGGCGAGCAAGCTGGAGGTCATGGGCCACTTAGAGGAGGCCGGCCTCCAGGTGCGCGATATTGTTGTGCTGGTGGACCGGGGCCAGGGCGGGCCGGAGGCTATGGCTCGGCACGGCCTGCGATGCCACGCCGCCGTCACGATGGAGGATGTACTCAGCGTCTTGCTGCAAGCGGGCCTGATCGGCCACACAGAGGTTGAGGAGAGCCGCCGGTTTATGCGGGAAGCAAAGGCGGCAAATGACAAGTAGCCCCTTGCGGCTTACAGCAAGAACGACCCCAGCAGCAAACCCCCGAACAGCAGCAGGGCCAGAGCGTTCAAGGCATGCCACCAGCCCAGGTGGGCGATCAGCCAGTTGCTCAGGGGAATGGGAAACTGGCCGCGCAGCATCGAGATACCGCCCAACACGGCGGGCAAGCCGCGCATAAAGCCGTAAACCATGCCCAGCGCCACTGCCGCCCGTAGGTCGACCGCCCCCACCACCATTTCGAGGGCCAACAATACATAGAAGCCCGCGAACGGTATAAAGGTGAAAATACCCATCCCCAGCACTATGCCGTACAGCGTTTGCCCCGCCAGGCGGCTCGAACGCTGCCAGGACTTGGGGACTTGCCAGCCCATCTCAGGAGTGGGCAACTTTACTATGTTCAGTTCGTGCAAGGCAAAAGCCAATGCAGCCACGCCCAGCGCCGCCACCGGCAGCTCGTACCCTATGAACGGCAGGAGAGCGTGCAAAGCCTTCCCTATCAGGCCCAACACAAGCGCGAGCAAGGCAGCGCCGAGCGTGGAGCCTGCGGTGTACATCGCCACACGCACAGCCCAATCCACTACCTGTTTAGCCTCCTTCCCGAGGGGCAAGATCACAAGGATCATGTTAAGCCCTCATGCAGAGGAGGTTTTGGAGGCTCCTACCACCGCAGCCAGGCCCATAGACACAAGGAACGCAGGCCCCAACCAGGGCTGCGCCGGCCCCACTATGAGGCTTGCCATCCACACCCCCACCCCCAGCATCGCCAGGGCTGTGAAGGAGAGGCCCAGCACCCATGCGCGGTATGTCTTGTTCCCCGACTGTTCTACTACACTGTTTGCCATGTTGCTCCCTAGAGTAACGACCCTGCGCGTTTAGCGAAAACCGAGGCCGCGCAACGTGCCCCGTACCGTAGATACCGCCTGCTCGCCGTACACTATCGCCCCTACTGCCGCCAGAGACAGCACGACTACCAAAGCGGCATCGGCGGCCCCCACTACGGCGTTCGGAGCCTGGGATACCAGGCCGATGCCGCTCAATGAAGCGCTGAGGGGCGTGTCAAGAGCCACCCAACCGTCGAAGTAACCGGCGACCAACAGCGACAGCCCCAACAAAAAGAGGTTGCGTATCACCGCCACAGGCGTGAGTTTCTCGGATGAGATGCGCCCGAAGCAGTGGCACGACTGCTGCCGGCCTCGCGTCAGGTCGTATACCACCAGCGCGGTGAACAGCACAAAGAGCAGCGCAGCCAACCCCGCCGCCACCCTGGTGAAAAGCCCCAACGCCAACAGCAGGCTCACCGCCAGTTCGATATAGGGGAAGATGTAGGCGATAAACCGCCCGCTCCCCGCAGGTAAGAAGGGATAGTGGGCCATAGCGACGGCGGTGCCCTCGCGGTCGGCCATCTTTCCAAGCGCCGACACCAGAAATACCCCGGCCACACACAAGCGGGCAAAGAGCAGAAAATATGGTGAAGTTAAGAAACCCAGCATCCTTTAGTACCAACCTCGTTGAGTGAACCTCTACCCAATTATAGAAAGGTCGTAAGCATCGGTCAAGTTTATAGGACTGGTGATTACGCACATCTCAAGCTACGTATGCTATCGTGCCGGCAGGCGAGGAAATACTACACTTTGTCATTCCGAACGAAGTGAGGAATCAGTGCACCTGTATGACAGTAGGCATATACATGAATCGGTGCGAAATACACAGAGCAGGTATTCCACCACCCAGAGTCATGCTCCACCTACTGATTCTTCAGTTCTTGGCTGTGCCAATTCAGGCTCCTCTGAAAATAGTAGGGGCACGGCGCGCCGTGCCCCTACGGACGTGCACATTTTCATTGTCGGTTGTGGC
>JBBSIX010000072.1:0-12521 GCA_038231875.1 Chloroflexia bacterium
CCGCCGCCCTGTTCCCCCGCCTATTCGGCTGGGACGCTAATCTTACCCTGCGTGTTGTAGATGAGATGCTGCTGGACGGCGCGCTCCAGCCGGTGCTTGTGATGAACGCCCCCGGCCTGACGGCGCGGGCCAAAACCTCGCCCGACGGGGAAAGCTGGCTCCAGTTGGGGGGTGCAGGTTAGGGTCCAGTTCAGCTGTTGTCGAGCACACTCTGGCGGCTGGCCTCGAACATGGCCCCTACCGAGCGGCCCGTGTGGATGCGGGAGATCGTCTCGGCCAGCAAGGGCGCAATGCTCAGGATGGTCATGGTGTCGAGGCGTTTTTCGGGCGGTATGGGCACTGTGTCCGTTACCACCAGTTCACGGATAGGGCTGGCGCGTAGGCGGTCTACTGCGGGGCCGGAAAGTACCGCGTGAGTGCAGCAAGCGTAAATCTCGCGTGCCCCTCGCTCCTGCAACAGTTCGGCTGCCTGCACGATGGAGCTTCCGGTGTTTATCTCCTCGTCAACGAGGATGGCCGTCTTGCCTTCGACCTCGCCGATCAGGTTCATCACCTCGGCGCGGTCCAGGTTGCCCGCCCTGCGCTTCTCCACTACGGCCAGGGGCGCGTTCAGCAGTTCGGCGAAGTTACGCGCCCGCTTTGCGCCCCCGATGTCGGGCGACACCACCACCCGCTCTCCGGGGGACTTGCCTCTGAAATGGTCGGCGAGCAGATACATGGCGGTAAGCTCGTCCACGGGGATGTTGAAGAACCCCTGGATTTGCCCGGCGTGCAGGTCTATCGTAAGCACGCGGTTGGCCCCGGCCACCGTGATCAGGTCGGCGATCAGCCGCGAGGTGATCGGCACGCGGGGCTGGTCCTTTTTGTCGGTGCGCCCGTAGGCATAGTAGGGGATAACGGCGGTGATCCGCCCTGCCGAGGCGCGCTTGGCGGCGTCTATAATAATCAGCAGTTCGAGGATAGAGGTGTTTACGGGCCGGGAGAACGACTGAAAGATATACACGTCGTTCTCCCGCACGCTCTCATCAATCTTTACAAAGAGATTTTCGTTGGAGAACTCAAACACTTCCAGGTTGCCTAGAGCAACGTTCAAGTGGCGAGCGGCGGCCTCCGCAAGCTGTGGGTTGGCGCGCCCGGTGAGGATTGTCATGTCTTGGAAGGTCGGCATCAGGGTTGTGCCATCTCCTCTCCCCGGCCGGCAGCCTGGTCTCCCTGGTCCAATGCGTCGCTCTCCTGCGGCAACTCGCTCTCCAGGCTGCTCAGGGCTTTTTCGGCAGCCTGCTGCTCGGCGAGTTGCTTGTTGCGGCCCTCGCCGACGGCAAGTGTCCTCTCTCCGGCGCGCACTTCCACCTCGAACTGCTTGGCGTGGTCCGGCCCCGAGGTAGACACGATGCGATACTGAGGGGTGGCACGCAGGTGAGCCTGGGTAAACTGCTGCAACCGGCTTTTGTAATCGGCCTGTAGCACCTGTTGCATCTGTTCGATGCTGCGCTCGCCTAATATGCAGTGCCACACCGCCTGTGTCGCTTCCAGGCCGCCATCCATGTACACTGCGCCCAGCAGAGCCTCTACTGCGCGGCCCAGGTTGGTGTCCCGCGTGCGCCCCCCGGCTGCTTCCTCGCCATGGCTCATATAGAGGTACTCACCCAGGTGGAGGGGAATCGCCAACTCCGCCAGGGTGCTCAACCTCACCAATACGCCTCGCAAGGAGGAAAGCTCGCCCTCCGACATGCCGGGCCGGCTTTTGAACAGGTCGCCCGACACTATGAAGCCTAGCACCGAGTCACCCAGGAACTCCAAACGCTCGTTGGAACCGAGGGCGGTGTCGGGTACTTCGTGCAGGTACGACTTGTGGACCAGAGCGTTGATCAGGTAGTCCTCGTTGCGGAAGCGGTAGCTTATGGCTTGTTGCAGTTCCTGGAGAGGCTTGCGCGGCGGCGCCCCCTCCTCGGTAGCGGGACGCCGACTGCCGGCAACATCTTCAGGCGTTTGCTTGCTCTCGAACATAGAGACGCTTAACCGGCGCTGTGCAGGGCATCGTCCAGATTTACGCCCGCCGACTGAGCCAACTCGCGCAGGCGAGGCCAATCTACCTCGAAGCGATAGCTGTAGTGCCCTTTGGAGAGTTCTGTGCTTTGTGAGGTGGCGAGGTTGGTGGTGACGAGGAAGCGGGCGAAAGCATCGGCGATGTCGTTGCCAGGCGGCGTATTGTCGTCCACGGTCAGCGCCCCGCCATGTTGGGCTGCCGTCCTCAAGCCGACGGCAAAGGCCGGGGCAAGCCGCTCCGCGTCGCGACGATGCTCCTCGGCGATTTCGCTGACCTCCTGCGGCACGTCCTGAACGGCTGTGGCGTCCATCTCGGCCTCCCGGCGCTCCGAGCGCATAAGAGGGTGCTCCACTATATACATCAGTAACTTGTGCAAACTATCTGCCATAGAGTAATGATCTCCTTATAAAGCGTTCCTCGCCCATTATATCATAGCTCCCTCTCAGCTATATCTCCTCTGCTCTGAGCGCCCTCGATTTTGATCCGGTCCACCGTGCGGTAAGCGGCGGCGCGAGCCTCTGCCAGGGTTGGAGCGCAGCCGACCACGGTCAGTATGCGCCCGCCTACCGCTTTGACGGCGAAGTCCAGGTGGTCGGACACCGCTAGTGGGTGAGCAGACCGGCTGAAGATGGAACTGAAGAGGGACCGCTTGGGGGAACCCTGTTGCGGTTGGATAGCTGTAACAGCGTTGGACTTGGTGGCCGCGTGGAACACGAGCGCGCCTGCCTCCAGATCGTCCAGCCCCTGTATCGCCGTAGGTGCGGCGTCGGTTAGAGGATAAGACGATGAGGCGAGCACCACACCTACGGCGGCTTTGTCGCTCCAGCTTATCTCGCCCACCCGCGACAGGTCGCCCGCCGCTATCGCCAGGCCGATCTCCTCAAGGGGCGTTTGCAAAAGGGGCATGAGCACCTGCGTTTCGGGGTCTCCGAACCTGCAATTGAACTCAAGCACCTTCGGCCCCTCCTCGGTAAGCATCAGCCCGGCGTATAGCACCCCTCGATAGGTGATACCCTCGCCGGCAAGCCCCTGCACAGTCCGGCGGATGACCTCCTCCTCTACCTGCCGCCACAAGTCGGGTGTAACGAAGCGGGTAGGGGTGTAGGCTCCCATGCCTCCGGTCATCGGTCCCTGGTCGCCTTCGAGCAGCCGCTTGTAGTCGCACACCGGCGGCATCATCGCCGTCCGCTCGCCGTCGGTGAAGGCCAGTGCGCTCACTTCGACGCCTTGAAGATAGCTTTCAAAGACGATCTTCTTAGCGGCGTCCTCGGCGGGCAGCGCCCCGCTCGCCTGCATCTGAGCGATAGTCTCCGCCCCTTCCAAAGCATCCTGAACAATGCCGGCGCCCTTGCCGCCGGCCAACCCGTCGGCCTTCATCACGAGGGGGTACTTAGTAGCAGGGTCGCGCAGCTTCGCTATGATCGCCTCAAGCCCTACTTCTACCGAGTAGTCGGGCGAAGGGATGTTGCGCCGCCGCATGAAGTCGCGTGCCCAGGCCTTACTGGTCTCGATGCGCGCGGCGGCCTGCGTGGGGCCGAGCACCGGCACGCCCAGCATCATCAGGCTGTCGGCCATGCCAAAACTCAGGGGAACCTCCGGCCCCACTATCGCCAGCCCGATGCCGTTGTCGAAGGCCCAGCCCGCGAGTTGTTCGCATTGCGATTCGCTGCTGATGGGCATCTCCACATTCTGGGCCGGCAGCCCGGTGCCGGCGTTGCCGGGCGCGCAGTAGATGTCTAGGTTGCCGTCGCTGACAGCCAACTTCCACACGAGCGCGTGCTCCCGCGCCCCTGAGCCGACCACGAGTACTTTCATGGGGTGTATCTCCTGTTTCTATCCATTCCTCTATCCAACCCAGTTTGCCCCCGCGTACTTACGGCTGCACCAAGACATGAGCAGCAAGGAAGCGAGCACCAGGGCATAGCCCAGCCACCTACTGCGCTTTTGGAGCGTGCCGAGCCAGATGAGGCCAGGCCACAAGGGAAGCACGTAGCGCGCCATCGAGAAGGTGATGTTGGCGCTGAGAGGGTACAGCACACCGAGCGCCAGCCAGGTCCACTCTGCGGCGACCAACTTTTTGCGCGCCGCAAATCCCCCTGCCAACAGCAGTACCGGCATTGTCAGGTCGAGGATGAGGTACAGCCGGCTGCCGTTGCCGTAGCGCAGCACCGGGTCGGCAGCGGCGGGTACGGCCCCGGTCAGGCTGTTCCACAACTGTGCGAGGCTGTTCCAGTATGTCTCGGCGAAGAAAGAGGCCTGGTGGCCCCACCCACCAAGCATGCTCTTGTTGAGGGCGAACGGGTCGCCAAAGCGCCACCAAAGGAAGCCGATATAGAGGAAGACACCCACCGGCACCAGTCCGAGCCATAGCACGTCGGTTCGCACCTTGCGCCACTGCTGGCCGGTTTGAGCCATGTAGTCCACCAACAGCACGGGGAGCAATAAAATACCTGTGAAGCGGGTAAGAACGGCAAGCAAGCCGATCAAGCCGGCCGCCGCCCACTTGTGCCGCCAATCGGAGTGGGCTACCAGCAGAGAGGCCACCACGAGCAGGAGGAACAGGCCCTCGGTGTAGATGGCTGAGAAGAAGAAAGCGGTTGGTAGAGAGGCGAGGCCGAGAGCGGTCATAGCGGCCCCAACCCTGCCCAGCCTGGGGGTCAACCAGCATATCAGCAGAGCCAGCGCTACGAAGAAGCTGAGATTGCTGATGATCAGACCGGCGGCGATCAACGCCCCGTAAGGTTCGTTGCCCCAGTCCCACCCAAAAGTGATCCACCGGAGTAGCTGGGACAGCATGCTCATAAGCGCCGGGTAGAGCGGAGCAAAAGCCACGTTCGAGCCTGCCGGGGCCAGCGGGTCGAACGAGTAGTGGTCGCGAGCGATGGTCACATAGTGGGCGGCATCCCACATGAGGGAAGCCTCGGCCAACCAGCCTTTATTGTAAGCGGGTTGGGCGCGTGCCAGTCTGGTCGCCCCATCATAGGCGCCGGCCAGCGCGAACAGGCGCGTCAGCAGGAAGATAGCCGTCGCCAACCACCATTCGTTGGCGGCCACTCGCGCCCCTACGGAGAACGACGCGCCGCCCAGCAGCGTGGCTCTACCGGCCTTGTGTGCTTTTGCCTGCTGCGCGCCCACTCCTCCGCCTACTCCCACTCTATGGTGGCAGGCGGCTTGGAAGTGATGTCGTATACCACGCGGTTCACGCCGGCCACTTCGTTGACGATGCGGCTCGACATGCGGCCAAGCACTTCGTAAGGCAGCTTGGCCCAGTCGGCGGTCATGCCGTCCACCGAAGTAACCGCGCGGATAGCCACCGCATCGGCATACGTCCGGTTGTCGCCCATCACGCCCACGCTCCTGACGGGCAGCAGCACCGTGAACGCCTGCCAGGTGTCTCGCATCAAATCGGCTCTCTGCAATTCCTCCTGCATGATAGCGTCGGCTGCGCGCAAAGTATCGAGGCGTTCGCGGCTGACCGGCCCAAGCAGGCGCACAGCCAGCCCAGGCCCTGGGAAGGGGTGGCGCCACACGATCTCCTCCGGCAAGCCCAACTCAAGCCCCACCTGCCTTACTTCGTCCTTGAACAGGTAGCGGAGCGGCTCAACCAGCTTGAAGCGCAGGTCGGCGGGAAGGCCGCCCACGTTGTGGTGGGTCTTGATGCGCTGCGCCGCCGGTCTTTCGGGGCTTGCGCTTTCGATAACGTCGGGGTACACCGTGCCCTGCGCCAGAAAATCGAAGCGGCCCAACCTAGCGGCCCCCTCCTCGAACACTCGGATGAAGGTGTTGCCGATGCGCTTACGCTTTTCCTCCGGGTCGGCCACCCCCTCGAGGGCCGCCAGGAAGCGCTCTTGCGCGTCCACCGCCACCAGGTTCATCTTCATGTGGCGGCCAAACGTTTCCACTACCTGCTCCGCCTCTCCCCGGCGCAGTAGACCGTTGTCCACAAAGAGGCAGGTGAGCCGGTCTCCCACAGCCCGGTGGACCAGCGCGGCGGCCACAGCCGAGTCTACCCCACCGCTCAGGCCGCAAAGCACCCGCCCATCGCCCACCGCACTCCGCACCTGCTCTATGGCTGTTTCGATGAAGGAGAGTGTGCTCCAGGTGGGCCGCAGGCCGGCCACTCCGAACAGAAAGTTCGACAGTATCTCGGCTCCCCTGGGGGTGTGCGCTACTTCCGGGTGAAACTGGATGCCAAGCACGCTGCCTTTGCCCATCGCGGCGGTGGGCGCATTGGGCGAGGCGGCCAGCGCCTCGAACCCCTCCGGCAGGTCGGCAACCCGATCCCCATGACTCATCCAGACGGGGAAGTCGCCCTCGAAACCGTCGAGGAGTGGAGAGTCGGTTACACGGTGCAGGTTCGCCGGGCCGTACTCGCGCTGGGCCGCAGGCTCGACACGCCCTCCGAAGGCTCGGGTGAGCAGTTGCATGCCATAGCAGATGCCAAGCACAGGCACGCCGCTTCCGAGCACATAAGGCGGAAGCTGGGGCGCGCCGGGTTCGTACACGCTTGCCGGCCCGCCCGACAGGATGAAGGCTGCCGGCTTGAGTTGCTCTATCTCGCCTATGGGCGTATCGTAGGGGAGCAGTTCGCAATAGACCCCCAGTTCGCGCACCCGACGCACAATTAGCTGTGACGTTTGTGAACCGAAGTCGAGTACTACCACCGTATCTTGTTCGGTCGGGCGGGGTGCGCTCACCCTCGGCCCATCCACCGCAGGCGCTCCCAACTGCTCGGCCACTGCTCCTTCAGCCTTCAACAGCAGATTATCTGTGTCCAACTGCTTACTGCCCTCCTTCGTTCCAAGTAGGATTGATCGCCTCACGCCTCATGGTTCGCGCTTTAGGAATCCTCGCGCCAGACGCACGAACTGCTCCGGGTTCTGATAAAAAGGCATGTGGCCGGAGCCGCGTATGATAGCCAGGCGCGCGTTGGGTATGTGCTTGGCTAAAAAGGCTCCGTGCTCAAGAGGGGCTACTCGGTCGCGGGACCCCCACACCACAAGTGTTGGTGCGGCGATGTGCTTGAGCTGGTCCGTAACGTGCTCATGCTTCACCATGTCGAGAGCTTCGCGCATGGCTGTTGAGCGTCTCGCCAGCCGGAACAGCTTGGGGTAGAGCTTGTAGTGTCGCATGCTGGCATCGGCCAGCATCTTCACGGGATTGAGCCAGGCCGGGCCGGCTTGGGGCAGGCCGGCGCTGTCCACAAGCAGCAGGTGCGCCACGCGCTCCGGGTGCATAGCGGCCATAGTCAACGCGATCTGCGCCCCCACCGAATGCCCCATCAAGTCGAAGCGGCTGTGCCCCAGGGCCTCCATGAAGGCGAACAGCAAGTGGGCATACGGTTCTGCGCCGTACTCGGACATCCTGCCGGAGTAGCCGAAGCCGGGCAGGTCGGGGGCGATCACGTGGAAATCGGCGGCCAATTCGGGGAGGGGGTGCGGCAGGAAAATATCGGCTCCCTGCATGAGGCCGTGCAGCATAAGCAATGGAGGGGCGGCGTGCTTCTCCCCCGCCTCCAGGTAGCGCACAGCCACCCCCTCTACATAGAGGCGATGTGTGGCGGCCCCGCCCCCACTCGTATTGCGCGGCAAAGTTTGTGTTTTCTGCATAGCCTCTATATCACGTGACACGGCACACAACCGTTACGAGGTTCAGCCGCCGCCTCTGAGAAAATCAAGCACGATGCGGTTACACTCCTGCGGTCTTTCGTAGAAGGGCATGTGCCCTGCGCCCTCTATAATCTTGAACTGAGCACGGGGAATAAGCTCAGCCATGCGCCGCCCATGCTCAAGGGGCACTACACGGTCGTTGCGGCCCCATAATATGAGGGTGGGTATCGAGAGCTGTGCAAGGCGCGGACCGATGTCGGCGGTGCATATAATATGGAGCGTTTCCCCTGGGGTGCGCGCCCGCAGAGCGATCTTCAGGAAGGTAGGATAGAGTCGCCACTGGCGCAGGCTGGAGTCGGCTAAGGCTCTGAGCGGCACAAGCCAAAGCCGCCGTTCGAGTGTGGGCAGGCCGGCGCTGTCCACCAGCGCCAGCCGGCGAAAAGAGCGGGGCGACGCCTCCACCGCCGCCACAGAGACGAGGCCCCCCATCGAATGGCCCATCAGGTCGGCCTGCCTGTGCCCCAGCGCGCTGACGAACCTGGGTAAAAAGAGGCTCAACGTCTCAAGCGTGGTAACGGGCATCTTATCGGAGAGGCCATGCCCCGGCAGGTCTACCGCCACGACATGCCGCTCGGCGGCCATGCCCATGACGGTGTGGGGACGCCAGTAGTCGCAGCTGCCGTTGTAGCCATGTACGATCACCAGCGGTGTGCCGCCGTGCTCGGCCCCTGCCTCCAGGTAGCGCACGCGCACGCCGTCTACCCAGGTGTAGCGCTCACCGGCTTGCTGTTCGGCCTGGCTATATTTGTTCTTCCCCGCCGCTTGCGCCGAGGTAGAGATATTTTTCGTCGAACTGCCATTCATCTTCGGGTATCGTTTCCAGTTGCACCCTGATGCGCGGATTCCGGGGGTCGAGCCGCTTCACGAGATGAATATCCACCACCCGGTTGTCGTTGATGCCCAACGCCTCGCAGAGGGCATCCTGGGCCACTTTGAGGCCGCCATCCAGGTCGCGCTTGAGGGGAGTTGCAAAGTAGAAGTCTATAAAGAGGGAGAGATAGCCGTGCCGGAGGGCCTCCAACACCGCCGGGTGGATTTGCCCGCCGAACTGCATCTCATCTATCTGTCGCTTGACCGCCGCCTTGAATCGCCTGGCCTCTGCGCTCAACACGCGCCTGCCGTTGACGGTGGCGTACTGGTTGTTTACGCCGGGCGGCAGGGGCAGTGTAACCTCCAGGGCCGGGGGCGCAACCCTCTCTCCATCCCTCCTGTTCATGTGGAGATTATAACACAGTCTTCCACAGCAGGAGGCCGCATACCGTCTTGGCGTCCTGTATATCGCCGCGCCGGAGGGCATCCAGAGCCTCGTCATAGGTAAGGTACTCTACCTCGATGTTTTCATCGTCCTCGCCGCCAGGCTCCCCCGGCGTAAGGTCGGTGAGCAAGAAGCAGTCGAGGTACTCAGTGCAAAAGCCGGGGGCCGAGAAGAAGCCGCCCAACCGCCTCACCTGCCCCGCCGTGTAGCCGGTTTCTTCGCGTACCTCGCGGCGGGCGCAACTTTCCGCGTCCTCGCCGGGTTCGCGTGTGCCTGCCGGTATTTCCAGCAACACCCGGTCGGCGGCGCGGCGATACTGGCGCACCATCACAAGGCGGTCCTGCCGGTCCACCACCACCAGTGCCACCGCGCCAGGGTGAATTAC
This sequence comes from Chloroflexia bacterium, assembly GCA_038231875.1. Lineage (GTDB taxonomy): Bacteria > Chloroflexota > Chloroflexia > QHBQ01 > JADMIH01 > JADMIH01. Next base: position 9,357 of record JBBSIX010000072.1, read on the forward strand.
GATCTCGCGGGGCCGCTCCTTGCCGTCGGGCAACCGCACCCGCTCGCGCACCACATCGAACAGTTTGCCGTCGTAAACGGTTTCTTTCGATAGACCAACCTCAGGTTCAATAGCCATAGCTCGCCTCCGCCGCAAAACGCGGCATATCAATTGCTTGCTCCATATATGCAGCCGTACTGCTCTGTTGCATTATACAGATTGCAAAAGATTACAGAAGGAGACCGATATGCCGAAAGCGGCCCAACCCCACACCCACCTTTCGCCGGAGGAAGTGATCCACCCACACGAGGATATGTTGGCCGACGTGCCCGCGCAAGCGGCAGGCTCGGCGTATCAGAGCGACCCGGCCGTCGCCATAGCTGCTTTACGCGAGCCTGCCCTGCGGTGTTGCCGGTGCGACCTGTGCGCGACTCGCACGCAGGTGGTGTTCGGAGAGGGTGCGCCCGCCGCCCGGCTGATGATTATCGGGGAAGCGCCGGGGGCGGACGAAGACAGGTCGGGGCACCCCTTTTGGGGGCGAGCGGGGCAGGTGCTCAACTCGGTCCTGGAGGAGGTGGGCATCAGCCGTGAGGAAGTGTGGATCACCAACACCGTCAAGTGCCGCCCCACCAACGTAAGCGGAAAGCGAGTGAGCAACCGCCCGCCGCGTGTGCCTGAGGTAAAGGCTTGCACTATCTGGCGGATGGGGGAGCTTGACATAATCAAGCCGAAGATCGTGTGCTGCCTGGGTGCGGTAGCGGCCAAAGCCCTCATGGGCCGCGACGTGAAGATGACGTTGGAGCGCGGCCAATGGCTGCCGTTTCCACTGCCGGTCGAGGGGATGGAAAATAGCGAGGTGATGGTGACTTATCACCCGTCGTATATCATGCGCCAACAGGGGGAGGCCTACGACCGGATCAGGGCCCAGGCCGTGGCGGACTTCACTATCATGGCAGCCCGCTTGAGAGCTTAGGGCGAGCGCCGGCTTTGCACCCGCGCTCTGGAAAAAATAGCGCTGTTCGCATACAATGGCAGTTCACGGCGCTAAAGCCCTGGACTATAAAATGGAGGTTTTTACTTTGAACTTGATTCAACCCGTCAGCCCGATTCAAGTGTTGCCCGATAGGCTGAACCGCCTGGGCGAGCTGGCTTACAACCTTTGGTGGACCTGGCACCCTGAGGCCCAGCAGCTTTTTATTGACATAGACCCCGCCCTCTGGGAGGCCGTTTACCATAGCCCAGTCAAGTTCCTTGACGAAGTGCGTCGCTCCAGCCTGGATGAGGCCGCCGAAAATCGCGAGTACACGTCCCGCTATGACACAGTGCTGGCGGAGTTCGACCGCTACATGGGCGCGAAGGACACCTGGTATCATATTACGCACCCTGGGGTGGAAGGGCCTGTGGCCTACTTCTCGTTCGAGTTCGGCCTGCACGAGTCGCTACCGATCTATTCGGGCGGCCTGGGAGTGTTGGCCGGGGACCACGTAAAGGGCGCGTCGGACCTGGGCGTGCCGATGGTGTTTGTGGGATTCCTGTATCCGCAGGGCTACTTCCGCCAGATTATCAACCGTGACGGCTGGCAGGAGGCCGAGTATAACAAGATAGATTTTGATGATGAGCCGGTGCTGCCCGCTCAGACCCCCGATGGCCGTGAAGTGGTGGTCGAGGTGCAACTTCCGGGGCGCATTATTCTTGCAAAGGTGTACCGTTTCCAGGTGGGGCGCGTGCCGCTCTTTATGCTTGACACCGATATTCACCCCAACGCCCCCGCCGACCGCCAGCTTTCCTCGCGCCTGTACGGTGGTGACCAGGAGATGCGTATAGCCCAGGAGATGGTGCTGGGCATCGGGGGGGTGCGCGCGCTGCGCGGGCTCGGTATCAATCCGGCGGCCTGGCACATGAACGAGGGGCACTCGGCTTTCCTTATCCTGGAGTTGGCCCGCGAGCGGGTGAGCAACGGCGAGAAGTTCGAGGAGGCCCTCAAGGAGGTGGCGGCGAGCACTGTATTTACTACCCACACACCTGTGGCCGCCGGCAACGATGCTTTTCCACACGAACTGATGAACAAGTACTTTGTGGACTATGCGCCGCAGCTTGGTATCAGTGAGAACGTGATGTTCGATGTCGCCAAAGAGGGCCGGCCCTGGGGCCAGGCGTTCAGCATGACTGCCCTGGCGATGAAGGGGTCGGACTACCGCAACGGCGTGAGCAAACTGCACGGGCGAGTATCGCGCAACATGTGGCACTGGCTCTACCCCGACCGCGCGGTTGACGATGTGCCTATCTCGGCTATTACCAACGGTGTGCATACCGGCACATGGCTCGCCCCCGAACTGTTCGACTTCTATACGGAGTGCCTGGGTGAGGGCTGGTACGACAAACTAGACGACCCCACCATCTGGCTTCCCCTCTATAACGCACCCGAAGATAAACTCTGGGAGATACACCTTAAGCTACAGCACAAGCTTGTGGACTTTGCCCGACGCAGGACCGCCGACTGGGATAAGCGCAACGGCCTGCCGCCCAGAGTAAAGGGGTTGCTCGACCCCGAGGCGCTGACGCTGGGTTTTGCCAGGCGGTTCGCCACTTACAAGCGTGCCACTCTTATTTTCACCGATGTGGACCGGCTTATGTCTATCATGAACAACCCTGATCGTCCCATGCAGATCATATTTGCAGGTAAGGCCCATCCCAAGGACGACCCCGGCAAGCAGTTCATTCAGCAGGTGATCTGGGCTGCGCGACACGAGGGGCTACGCAACAAGATCGTCTTCCTCGAAGAGTACGACATGAATGTGGCCCGCTATCTGGTACAAGGGGTAGATGTGTGGCTGAACACCCCCAGGCGGCCCTTCGAGGCCAGCGGCACCAGCGGCATGAAGGCCGCCCTCAACGGCGCGCCCAACTGCTCGATACTGGATGGCTGGTGGGCCGAGGGCTATAACGGCAAGAACGGCTGGGCAATCGGCGAAGGGCAGGAGTACGGCAACCCGGACGAGCAAGACTGGCATGATGTGCTGTCGCTGTACAACACCCTGGAGAACAGCGTCGTGCCCACCTACTACGACCGGGGTCCCGACGGGCTGCCACACCGTTGGCTGTCGATGGTGCGGTCGTCGTTGGGTTCGCTCGGGCCGTTCATCGTCGCCAGTCGTCTGGTGCGCGACTACGTCACCGGCATGTACG
>JBBSIX010000073.1:0-12313 GCA_038231875.1 Chloroflexia bacterium
CGGAAGCACAAAGACACAAGGACGACGTAAAGATTTTTAGGGTTCCACGACAAGAAACGAAAACACAAAGACGCAAAGACGCAGAGGACCACACAAAGATTTTTAGGATTTCTTCACATAGCAAGTTCCCTCACATGCCCACTGCGTCTTCCCCCATGCCGGCGTGCCGGCGGTCATTCTTGATCGGCCTCTGTACAACAAAAATCTTTGCGTCGTCCTTTGTGTCTTTGCGTCTTTGCGTTTTCGTCTCAAAGAGCGCGTGTAAGGTCGCCCGAATCCTTGCACGAAGCCCCACATAGTTATATACTCTATCTTGATTTTCACTACGCCGCATACGCCTCGCCGCATGCATGGCATGCACACGCTGTGTACAAAGACCGTTGCCCTTGAAGCGGGAGTGAGCGTAGCGGGGGCGGAAGAAAATCGTCGTAGCGAGACTTTGAATTACTAAAGTTTACAGGAGGAAAGATAAGAATGGATGGACCCAATAAAATAGCAGGCAGAGTGGCGCGCCTGATGCCGGCAACGCTGGTCGCTTCGATGTTGCTGGCGGCTTGCGGGGGTGCGGCTACCCCCACGCCCACCACCGAGGTAATGCAGCCCACAGCAACCACAGCAGCCATGATGGAAGCTACGGCTACCACCGGCGTTATGATGGAGCCTACATCCACCACAGCAGCCATGATGGAACCCACCGCGACTACAGGCGGTATGATGGAAGCTACGGCTACCACCGGCGCTATGATGGAAGGCACACCCGGCGCGGGCGGCATGATGATGGTGCCCGAAGGCCCAGGCGAAGTGACCCTCTGGCATGGCTACACCGGCGCTGAAGCCGACACTCTGCAAGAGGCTGTCAATACACTCCAGCAGAAAAACCCTGACTTCAAAGTCAATCTGCTGGCTGTGCCTTTCGACCAGCTTAAGAACAAGTACAGCACCGAAGCCTCCACCGGCGGCGGACCCGACCTGGTTATCGGCCCGTCCGACTGGATAGGCGACTATGCGGAGGCCAACGTCATCCAACCCTACGATGGAATGGCAGGCGTTTCGGACATAACCGGCATGCTGGTCCCCTCGGCTGTTGAGGTTGCCAAGTATAACGGCAAACTGTACGGCATACCGTCTAATACCAAGAATGTGGCGCTCTACTACAATAAAGACCTCGTGAAGGACCTGCCGAAGAACACCGACGACCTGCTGGCGATGGCTTCCAAGCTGGCTACCGGCAACGTCAAGTATGGCGCGGCCCTCAACGCCGGCTTCTACCACGCCGTCGGCTATAACTTCGCCTTCGGCGGCAAGCTCTTCACCGACCCTACCCACATTGACCTGACTACTCAGGGCACGGTAGATTGGCTGAACTGGATGAAGAAGGCTAAGGACACCCCCGGCGTGTTCATCAAGAACGGAGCCGACGACGACATCAACAATCTATTCACGAGCGGCCAGGCCGCTATGGTCATCAATGGCCCCTGGGCGCTGGGCGACTACCGGAAGGCGCTTGGAGCCGACAAAGTGGGCGTGGCTGTGGCTCCCGACACCGCTACCGGCGGCAAGTTCGCGCCGTTCGTGGGCACCGAGAACTACTACCTGAATCCCAACTCTAAGAACCAGAAAGCGGCGCTGGCTTTTGTAGATTACATAGTGTCGCCCGGCGTGCAGCAGATTTTCGTGGACAAAGCCGGCCAGGTCTCGACAAACACCAAGGTTGACCTGTCGAGCAACCCGGACCTCAAGGCTTTCGCGGAACAGGCCAAGCAAGGCACGCCGTTCCCCACCTACCCCGCGATGGGCAAGGTGTGGGACCCGGCAGGCAATATGATCAACGAAGTGCTCGACGGCAAGGCTCAACCCGCCGAGGCTGCCAAACAAGCCAACGATGCCATCAACTCGGCCATTACCAAGTAACAAGGCCCGGCATTTCGGATATTGTTTAACCGCAGAGGCGCAGAGTACGCAGAGGACACGCAGAGATTTTTATAGTTGTTCCGGCTCGTAAAGAGTGGCCGCAATAGTACCAGGGTCCTGAAGGACGACGCAGTTGGCTGGTAAGGAAACTTGCTATGTGAAAGAATCCTAAGAATCTCTGCGCGCTCTCTGCGCTCTCTGCGCTCTCTGCGCTCTCTGCGCTCTCTGCGGTGGATTACATAAACAATATCCACATTCCGAAGCCCGCAAACCCGAAATAGAGATGAGCATGGCAACTGTTACGGCACGCACCCGACACCCCGACAATATAGAACCGCCCTCACCCGAACCGCAGGTTGTTATCAGGCAACCGAGCTTTCTGGAGAGGCTGCGTAAGGGTAGGACGGCCTACCTCTACATACTTCCTGCTGCTGTGGTGATGCTCCTTATCACCATCGGCCCCATCCTGTTTCAGGTCTGGATGTCGTTCACCAACTACACCAACGCCAACCTGCGCCTCAACAATCCGGGCTTTGTCGGCCTCAGAAACTACGCCGACGTGTTCACCGGCGACCTGCCCATCGTCAACTATGACTTCTGGCGCATACTTGTTTTCAATCTGTTCTGGGCTATCAGCAACGTCTTTTTCCACGTAGTGATAGGGGTGGGGGTGGCGTTGCTGCTGAACCGCAAGCGTCTGTTCGGCAGGGGCTTCTACCGCGCCATCTTTATCATCCCCTGGGCGCTGCCCGCGTTCGTCTCCGCCCTGATCTGGAAGAATATGTTCAACACAGATTTCGGGGCAATCAACCAACTGTTCGGCCTGCAAATCCCCTGGTTGGAAACCTCAGCCGACAACATACACCCCCTCCCTTTTCTGCCTTTCCTGCCCCTCGCCTACTACGCTGTACTGATAGCCAACGTGTGGCTGGGGTGGCCTTTCATGAGCGTGGTCGCCACCGGCGCGCTACAGTCGGTTCCGGGCGAACTTTATGAGGCGGCGGAGGTGGACGGGGCCAACAAATGGCAGCAGTTCCGAAGTATCACCGTGCCCTCGATACGCCCCGCTATGGTTCCCGCTATCATGCTCGGCACGATCTGGACGTTCAACCAGTTCAACGTGATCTACTTTATCACCCAGGGCGGGCCATACGGCAAAACCGAGATTCTGGTGACGCAAGCGTACAAGCTGGTCAACCCGCAAAACCTGTACGGGGTGGCCTCGGCTTTCAGCATCATCGTCTTTTTCATCCTGCTGGGCATCACTTTGATCAACAATCGGGTAACTAGAGCAACGGAGAGTATCAATGGCTAGCACTACCGAAAGCGTAACGGCAGCTGCCCAGGAAAAGAGCGCACCACGCAAGCGGTCTACCCTCTGGGGCGACCTGGGGGCGCAGGCGGCCCTCCTGCTGCTCACCGCCATCGTACTGTTTCCGGTGCTGTGGATACTAGCCATGGCCCTCGACCCCCGCGATGTGACCCGCCCCTCGTCGCTTATACCGCCGGGTGCGAGCCTTGAGCCGTTCCAACGCATCTTCACCAAGTCGTTTGCCAACGGCGTGAGCATTTGGGCGGCCCTCCGCAACAGCCTCGCGGTGGCCGGGGGCACTGCCCTTGTGTCGGCGTTGCTGGGCACGACGGCGGCCTACGCCTTTTCACGGTTTAAGTTCCCAGGGCGGCAGCCGGGTATGCTCAGTTTTATCGTGGTGCAGATGATGCCGGCGGGCGCGACGCTGGCCCCGCTGTTCGTTATCCTCAGCTTGATCAGGTTTCCCAGCATCCATTTCGCCTTTATCAACATCGAGGCAGGCAGCCTACGCACCACCTTGATCGGGCTGGCGGTGGCCTATGCGTCGGGCGCGCTGCCGTTTGTCATCTGGAACCTGAAGGGGTACTTCGATACCATCCCGAAGGACTTGGAGGAGGCCGCAGTTATAGACGGGGCCTCCTCATGGCAGGCGTTCACGAAGGTGATGCTGCCCCTATCGCTGCCGGCTTTCGCCGTAACGCTGCTCTTTTCGTTCATGGCCGGCTGGTCCGAATACCTGCTTGCCTGGACCTTCTTGAACGATCCAAGCAGGTTCACCCTGCCGATGGTGCTTGCGGGCATGGTAGGGCAGTTCAGTTCCAACACCCGATGGTCGGACTTCGCCGCGCTCTCCATCGTCATGTCGGTGCCGGTGGTGACGCTCTTTTTCTTGCTGCAAAAGTGGATAGTGGGCGGCCTCACGCTGGGCGGGGTGAAAGGATGATCGGAATGCGGATAAACAATATCCGCCACGCGTTCTTTGAGACGAAAACACAAAGACGCAAAGGACCACACAAAGATTCTTATTGTTCAGAGGTCGGTCAAGAACGGTCGTAAGAATGGCCGGTTTGGGGAAAGATGCAGTTGGTATGTGAGGGAACCCTTAAGAATCTTTGTGTGGTCCTTTGCGTCTTTGCGTCTTTGTGTTTCCGTCACTTGTCGAGGAGGAAGACGCAATCGCAAATCCTAAATCCGGGCATATTTCCCTGGGGCTAGTGTTTCACAACCACCAGCCGGTGGGACAGTCGAACGAGGTGTTCGAGGACATATACCGCCACGCATACGAGCCGCTCCTGGCCGCGCTGGAGCGACACCCCGGCGTGCGCGTGGGCCTGCACTACACTGGGTCGCTGCTCGACTGGCTGCGGGAGGCCAGGCCCGATTTTGTGGAGAGGCTGCGCCGGCTCGTGGCTCGTGGGCAGGTGGAGATGCTTTCGGGCGGCTACTATGAGCCTATTTTGCCCGCTATCCCCGACGACGACAAGCGCCTACAGGTGCTCAAGTTGAGCGCGGCGGTGCAGGCCGACTTTGGGTACAGGCCGGCAGGGATGTGGCTGGCTGAGCGGGTCTGGGAGCCTTCTCTGCCTTCCGCCCTCCACTCGGCGGGCATCGAGTGGACTATCCTGGACGACAATCACTTCAAGATGGCCGGCCTCACAGACGACCAACTGCACGGCTACTACGTGACGGAGAACAACGGCGATATGGTGAGCGTGTTCGCCTCCTCCAAGCGCCTGCGCTACACTATCCCCTGGCGGCCCGTCGAGGAGACGCTCAACTACTTGCTGGACGAGGCGGTTTCCATGCCCGGCAAGGTGCTTGTGATGGGCGACGACGGCGAGAAGCTGGGTGCGTGGCCCGACACTTACGAGCACTGCTGGGGAAGCATCGAAGCGCAAAGTAGAGGCGAAGGCGGGTGGGTGGAGGAGTTTTTCACGATGCTGGAAAGCAACGCCTCCTGGCTGCACACCGTCAAGCTAACCGACCACATACGCCACTTCCCGGCTGCCGGGCGCATCTACCTGCCCACAGCCTCCTACAACGAGATGATGGAGTGGGCTTTTCCTGCCCAACTCTCTTACGAATTCACCAAGCTGTACCACCAACTGGACGAAGCACAAGACCCCGCTGCGCCATTCATGCATGCCGGCTTCTGGCGCAACTTCCTCGTGAAGTACCCCGAAGCCAACACGCAGCACAAGAAGATGCTGCGCGTCCACGACAAGGTGGCCCTGGGCCGCCACCTCGCCATCGAGCGCGGGGACAATCTCGACTTGTACGGCGACTTCGGGCAGGAAGACCTGTGGCGCGGCCAGTCTAACGACACCTACTGGCACGGCCTGTTCGGCGGCGTTTACATGACTGACATCCGCGTGCGCGTGCAGAGCCGGCTCATCCAGGCGCAGACGGCGGCGGAGCGCGGCATCTACGGCGACCAAAACTGGCTGGCCTACGAAATTACCGATTTCGACTGCGACTCGATGCAGGAACTGTTATTGGAAGGCAACGCCCTCAACCTGTATATAGACCTGGCCGACGGCGGTTCGATCTTCGAGTGGGATTTGCGCTCGCACAACTACAACTTGGCCTCCACCGTCAGCCGCCGCCCCGAAAGCTACCATCAGACGCTGCGCGACTTCGAGGAAAAGCGTCGTAAGGCCAGGAACAGGGCGATGGAGGAGCCTGCCGTCAGCTTGACGGACCCAGGCAAAGTAACGGCGGAGATAGAGGACGTGGATGGCGAGCCGGTCTCCCCCCACGAGGTGGTGCGCGTGCGGGAGGAGGGGCTGGACCGCTTTCTCAACTACGATACGTACCGCCGAGCCTGCATGCGCGACCATTTCCTCGGCCCCGGTACCACGCTGGAGGGGTTTAGCCGGGGCAAGTACAGCGAGGAGGGCGATTTCGTCACCGGCGCGTACCAGGCGGAACTGCTGGAGGGGGGCAACAGTGTCTTACATGCCATGTTGGAGCGCGACGGCTTTGTCGCAACCGAGGGCGGTCGCAAGCCGGTGCGCGTCAGCAAACGGCTGTCGCTCAAGCCAGGCTCACCGGACTACCGGATACTTTACACGATACAAAACACCGGCCCCGAGGAACTCTCCGCCGTGTTCGGCTCGGAGTGGAACATCAACCTGCTGGGCGGCGGGCACAACCCCTCGGCCTACTATCGGGTGGAGGGGCACGACCTGGAAGATGCCGCGCTCGATTCGACGGGCGAGGTGCGCGACGTAAGCAGGCTTGCAGTGGGCAACCGGTGGCTGGGCATCGAAATGGCCCTGAGCATGAACCACAACGCCACCTTCTGGCGCTTCCCCATAGAAACGGTCTCCGGCTCCGAAGCGGGCTTCGAACGCACCTACCAGGGCAGTTGCCTCCTTCTACAGTGGCCCCTAAAGCTGCCCCCCGGCGAGTCGGTGGACATAGAGCTTGAATGGACGTACAGCAGCCCGTAATCTGCTTCGACGCACGCATGGTGCATTACCGCATGCGGGGAGGCATTGGGCAGTACAGCCTCGGCTTGCTACGGGCGCTGTCTCGGCTGCCGGAGATGGGGCCGGAGGCAGGCGTCGAGGTGTTGCAGATGCGAGGCGACGTTCAGCCTCTTGTGAGCGACCCTCGTTTTCGGCGCGTGCCGATGTGGACGCCGCCCCACAACCGCTTCGAGCAGCCGGCGCTTGGCCTCGAACTTCTCAAGCTGCGCCCCAGGCCCGGCCTGATACATTCGCCCGACTTTGTGCCGCCCCTCTACAGGCGCATGCCGGCTGTGGTGAATATACAAGACCTGGCCTTCCTCAAGTTCCCCGAGCTGACTCTGCTTACCCCGGAAAGCCGCCGCTACTACGGCCAGGTGTACCGGACCGCCCACGACGCCGAGGCGATAATAGCCCTCTCTCAGTCGGCGCGGGACGATATTGTAGAGTTGCTGGACGTGCAGCCCGCAAAGGTGGCGGTCATACCTGCGGCGGCGGGGGAGCAGTTCACGCCTCCCGCAGGGCGGCGGCAGGCTCAAGAGCGGGCCGCAGAGACGTTCGGCCTGCCCATGCCTGAACACGGAGGCTACATTCTCTTTGTGGGAACCCTTGAGCCTCGCAAGAACCTTCCCACCTTGCTTGAGGCGTACCGGCAGGTGCGGGACCGCAAGCGTGTGTACCCGATGCCGGCTTTGGCGCTTACCGGTCGTGAAGGCTGGCTGTTCATGCAGGTGTACGATAAGATAAACGAGCTTGGCCTGCGCGACAAAGTGCAGCCCCTGGGGGGTGTTCCCGATGCCGATTTGGTGGAGTTGTACCGGGGGGCGAGGGCGTTTGCCATGCCGTCGCTGTACGAGGGCTTCGGCCTCCCTGTGCTTGAGGCGATGCAGTGCGGCGTGCCGGTAGTGTCATCGAACGCCGGGTCGCTGGCCGAGGTAGCGGGCGAGGCCGGCATGCTGCTCGACCCCAATGATGTGGCAGGTTGGGCCGGTGCGCTGGAGCGGGTACTGCTCGACGAGGAAAAGGCAGAGCGGATGCGGCATGCCGGGCTTAGGCAGGCAGCCCGCTTTTCCTGGCAGCGGGCTGCGCGGGAGACCTGGGCGTTGTACCGCAAGATACTTGAGCGGGGCGCTTAAGTTATAGCTTCGATCAGTCCGGCACGGCAAGCCCCGACAGCCGCCGTATCACCGTGCCCACCGTGCCGCCCAACAGGTTGTTTACCGCGACATCGGCTGCCATCATCTGCACCGGCGTGGAGTAGGTGGGGTAAGGGTGGATGGAGCCGGCCAGGTCGCCCAGCTTGAGTTTGTTTTGCAGGGCCACCACAAACTCTGTAATCACCTCACCGGCGCGGGCGGCCACCACCGTTGCGCCCAGCAACGTGCCGTCTTTCTTGTGAACGATCTTGATAAACCCCGCCTCGTCACCCTCGCAGATTGCCCGGTCAACGTGGTCCAGCCCTTTGAACGTCACTGCTGCATCAGAACCATGCTTCCGTTCGGCTTGCGCTTCCAGCAGACCAACGTGGGCCACCTCCGGGTCGGTGAAAGTCACCCAGGGCACAGCGTCGCTGAAGCCCTCGCTGCTGCCCAGGAGCAGAGCGTTGCGCGCCGCCTGGAAAGCCTGCCAACCGGCAAAATGGGTGAACTGGTAGCCGCCCACGCAGTCGCCCGCCGCATAGATATGCCGGCTGGAGGTATGCAACTGCTTGTCCACCCTGATACCCTTACGCGAGTAGACGACCCCCGCCCTCTCAAGGTCCAGCCCTTCCACCACAGGTGTGCGGCCCGTCGCCAACAACAGCATGTCGCCCTGCACCTGCTCGTCGCCCACAGTCACCACTATGCCGTCGCCCTCTTTGCGGAAGGCCGAGGCCCGGCCATAAACGAACCGCAACCCCTCCCGCGCCAGCGCATCCTCTATCGCCCTGGACGCCTCCGGCTCCTCTTTAGACAAGATACGCCCGGCAACCACCGTCACCGATGCCCCCAGGCGGCTGTAGGCCTGCGCCATCTCCAGGCCAATCGGCCCTCCACCTATCACCACCATCTCTTGAGGCAAGCGGTCGTTGTCGAACAGCTTTTCGTAGGTCAGATAGGGCACATCGCTAAGGCCGGGCAGGTCGGGCAGATGAGGTCGCGCCCCGGTGCAGAGCAAAAACGCCTTGCCCGTCAGGGTGCGCTCGCCTGCCACAAGCGTGTGGTCATCGCTGAAGCGGGCGGGCGCAAGCACCACGTCAATACCCAGGCCCTGCAATACCTCCGGCGTTTCCTGCCGGTACACCTCATGTATGGCTTTGCGAACGTAGTCCCGCACCCCGGCCATGTCCACTTTGGGCGACCCGGCGCTGATGCCGTACCGGACGGCAGTGCGTATTTCGTGGGCGTTGCGCGCGGCTCTGATCAACGCTTTGCTCGGCACGCAACCCGTCCAGGTGCAGTCTCCTCCCACCCGCTCTTTCTCCACCAACGCCACCCGCACACCCAACTGCGCCGCGAACCCGGCGGCCACAAGCCCACCCGACCCCGCGCCCACTATCACAAGATCGTAATCGTAGTTGTCGGACATCTATAGGCTCTTTTCGGTAGCATCCACAGGACCACAGACGAAAACGCAAAGACGCCACGCGCTCTTTGAGACGAAAACACAAAGACGCAAAGAGCGCAAAGGACCACACAAAGATTCTTGTTGTTCAGAGGTCGGTCAAGAATGGCCGCAAGAATGCCCGGCATGGGGAAAGATGCAGTTGGTATGTGAGCAAACCCTTAAGAATCTTTGCATGAATGCGAAGCAGAACCTTTGCGTCTTTGCGTTTTCGTCTCTTGTCGGCAGGGAACACGCAATCCGAAATCCGCAGTTTCCTCGGCTCACTTAAACAGTTGTATTGGTAGTTGTAGTGGTGGTGGTCGCTCTGACCCTGGGTAGTTGAGACGACAGATAGAGGCCCAGCACCGTACCGTAGGCGAAGGTGTGCCAGATAAACTGCTGCACCGGGTCGGTTTTCTCCGCGAACCAGGGGGCGTTGATGATAGGGGCGAGCACATAGAAGTCGAACGGCCAGATAATAAATCCCACCAGGCTGGCGAAGATTATCGTGGCGGTAGGGGTCTGGAGGGCAGGCACCGATGCGATGATATAGGCCACTATCACCCCGAGCACCATCGAAAAGGCCATGTGCGTGAGGATGCCCACGATGATGGCGGTGGTATCGTCTATCTTGGTGGGCGGGGTTTGGAGCGGCACGCCGGCTATCATGTGGAGCGGCCCCAGGAAGTTGTTGTTGAATATCAAGGCGGCCAACATCTCAGCCATAGCGAACACAATGCCCGCAACCGCCCCTCCTACCAGGCCGTTCCTGACGGCCCAGCCGCTACCCAGGTTTACATTCACGTTTGTTGCCATTGTAGTGCCCTCCTTTGTGTTGAACGGTTGCGGCTAATCAGTAAAATCCTTCATGCTTCCGTACTCATGCAAACAGCGCCGCTTGTACTGTTAATTAACAGCATTTTATAGGCGGCTGTTACGGCTCAACTTGAAAAACCGTCAAATTGCACTCAGGTATGCAAAAAGGCAAACCTTCCGGCTCGCCTTTGTAAAGGAGTATGGAACCCTGATGTGGAGACGGGGCTTCAGCCAAAGGCAGGGGACACCCCACTCCCTTCTTGGCTGCGCCCATTCACTACGCTCATACTACGTCATGGGGCTTGCGCCCCATGACCACATCTCTTGCCTCCACCCCAAGTCTGAACGCATACATTTTATGCTTACTTCCGTTTCACAACTACACATGATAGGCCAGGTAGCGCTCACCAGCTATGCGCCAGCCGTTAGGGGTCTTTACAAGCGCCGTCAGATACGTAACTGCACCGTCATCGTAGATAACCTCGGCACGTGTTCCATCCAAGGTGATGCGGCTGAATGATACCGTAGTCTTATGTGTAGGTGCGGAGCCGCGTGGAGCCGGCGGCGACCCTGAGCCGCTGAAACCGTGTAGGGCGCCAAGTTCGTCAGCTGTCATAGTTCGATTTTCGGCCAGAGCCTTTTGCTCTGCTTGCTCTAGGCTTTCTGCACCAACTTGCCACTCCTGAAAGAAGGCCAACTTATAAGAGAGCCAACCGTGTTCGGTAAACGACTTGCCCAGCCGCTTCTCGCTCTTACTCAGGTAATCCAATTGCTCCTCACTCAATGGAGTGTCTCTGTCGTTAGTGAAAACAGATGGAAATTGGGATGTGTCAAAGGTTTGGGATGCCAACCCCACCACATCATACGAGCGCTCGATCACTGACCTAACTGCCGCTTCGTCTGTCGGCTCCGTTACCTTCGAGGTTTGTAGCTTGGGCCAAGCCGCTTCTTGGGTCTCTTTCATAGCCGCCATGCTGGCGGTCCCTATCAACAAAGCAACTAACAATAGACCGGCAACAAACACGCTTTTGGATACTTTCATTGGAAACCTCCTACGTTGATAACCCCTTACGTGGATCAAGGCAATCAGTAGACTACGTGCCAGTACCAAGACGGCGTACCAGGAGGAACGTTATCATCCCAGATCACGCGGTAGCGATCTGTTGTGTGAGAGTCCGCAAGGAGGCCGTAAGTATAGGGTTGATAGTTAATCCACTCCTGCGCTATTCCCGTACCAACAATAGCACGGGCGTGGGAAGGAATCCCGTTATTGCCTGGGAGTGACATCAAGAAGACATCGCCCGTGTTGAGTGAACTAGCGTATGCAACTGACTGAAAGCGTGTACCTTGATACTGTGAAAAGTGCGTGTTCAGCCAGTCAGTCGCCGACCAAGTCTTGGAATTATGTGAGCCAAAAAAATCTTTGTACGCCCACCACTGGTAGATACTATTGGGATCGCCCCCGGTAATCTGAGGTAAGTAACCATGCTCTAGTACTTGGGAGACAAAGTTTGTGCAATCATTGGGATAGTTGCTGTAATCACCGTTACGAGAGTGTGCCCATGTATCGGCGTACTGCGCTGCGGCAGAGCGGTTATAGTTGCTCGCCTGAGCAGTGGGCATACTTACGCGAGTGATTACCGTAAAGATTATCAGCGACACCAAAAGCAACAGTGTGCTCACATTTGCAATTCGATGCTTATGACCTTTGGTAATGTTCATGCTAACCTCCTGCTAACGCTGTCTTCGTACTGTGCGTCTCCTTTGTCTCTTGGAGACAGACGCTGTGCGAAAACGACGGATGTGATAAAATATATGAGAGTTGGCCAAGCTCCTGCTCTAAGCCTAACAGGAACTGCCAACAGGCACAAGCCTTTTTTGACACATTGTTCGACACAACTACCGACACAAAAGGTAACACAGAGAGAGATGCTTGATGGAAGACAGTCGGATTTTCGGCTCCTGGCTTAAACAGCAGAGAGTAAGCAGCGATCTTACTCAGGAGGAACTCGCTAAACTCACTAACTGCTCGACAAGCACCATCCGTAAAATTGAAGCAGGCGTACGTCGTCCTTCTAAGGGACTCTCGACAAATTACTTAGCCAACGAAGGGGCTGTTGCAGGAGCGATGTCGAGAAACCATTTGCCCAGTGTTGCGTGCCGCGTGAGTTGCGCTTCCACCCCCTTCATCGCTTCCTTACTCAGTTTCACCCCA
>JBBSIX010000074.1:0-12202 GCA_038231875.1 Chloroflexia bacterium
CGGCCAGCAGGTCGGCTTGCGGTTGGTCCGGCTGCAAACGGGCCTCGACGATTCGTGTGTCGAGGGGCAAGCCGCCCAGCGTAACCGGCTGCTCCTCTCCCGGCGCCAAATCGATCTTGCGCGAGTCTCGCAGTTTGCCGTCCACCGTGATATTGAGCAAAGTAGTAGCCTTCGCGCCGCCACTGTTCAACACGCTTGCGAAAAGCTGAGGGCCGGTGGGGGCATCGCGCAGGGAGAGAGCGGTTATAGCCAGGTTAGCGTCCTGCTTCCCCACGTTGATGTAGACGGCTTTGCCGGGAACCTGGGGCAAGCTGTCGCGCCCGCCGAACGCCCCATCCGAGACCAGCACCAGGGTGGCATCGCCCATTTGCCGGGCTGTGGCCGCGCCCAGTGTAACTGCCTGGGACATATCTACTCCGCCGTTGGAAGGTGTGAGGCCGGAGAGGGCCGAGCGCAAAGCCGCCTGGCTGCCGGAGGCCGCTACTACCACCTGTGAGCCTGGCCCCGCCCACACCAGCGACATACGCGCGTCGCCCGACATGCCGTCTATAAGCGCGCCTATCTCCTCTTTAGCGCGCTCCCACCGGCTCGTGCCGCCCGCTTCGTCTGTAGCCTGCATAGAAGCGGAGGCATCCAGTATAGCCACGATGTTGCCCTGAGCCGCCGTTTTGGTCTCGAAGAAGGGGCGTGCCAGGCTCAACACGAGGAGGAGGAGCAAAAGCAGTTGCAGCAGGAGAAGCAGGTTGCGCCGCAGCCGGTTCCAGGGCATGTTGGCTGTGCGGTCCTGCAAGGCTCGCCGCCACAAAAAGGCCGCCGAAATGTCAACATTCTGCCGCCGTAGCCGCAGCATGTACAGCAGGATAATCGGCACTGCCAGCGCCAGCAACCCCAGCGCGGCGGGAAGTAGTATGCCCATGCTCTTTATTATACGCGATGGGATTATTACACCGTCATGAACAGGGGTCTGCGTAGGAGCCTACGAGAGACGAAAACGCAAAGACGCAAAGACGCAAAGGAAGACGCAAAGATTCTTAAGGGTTTCCTTACATAACAACTACGTCTTCCCCCACGCTGGGCACTCTTGCGGCCATGCTTGACTGACCTCTGGACAACAAAAATCTTTGTGCCGTCCTTTGCGTCTTTGCGTTTTCGTCTCTTGTGGTGGAACCCCAACGCTTTGTGTTTTCGTCCGAAACGCTGGTGGATTAGGTAGAAAAGCGCTATGTGCTGCGGATGTCTTTGACGCGCATCTGCAAATGTGTGTTGCCTTTCCACTCCCGACGCTCAATGGAGTAAATCAGGTCTACCGAGGGGTTGCGTTCGATTGCCGGGGCGAGGTAGCCGTACCGGAAGGCTATCGCTTCGAGGGGGGCGCTGTGCTTGCTTTGTGGATCGGTGAGGAGCAGCTTGAGGTGTAGGCCGTTGTCGCCCACAGTCATCGTCCTGACCACGTTAGCCCCCCGCACCATAAAGAGGGGTGCGGGGTTGCCCGACCCGAACGGCGACAGACGGTTGATCTGGCGCAGCGTTTCGTCGTTGATTTCGCCCACCGGCAGTTCGGCGTCGGCGCTGATCGTGGGTTGGAGGTGGCTGTCCAGCAACTGCCGCTCGCCCAACTCCGACATGCGCCGGCTCAGTTCATCTATATTGCGGGTCTTGATAGTGAAGCCAGCGGCTGCGCTGTGCCCGCCGAACTTCACCAGCAGGTCGCCCAACTCGGTCAGGGCCTCCACCATGTTGAAGTGGGGGATGCTGCGAGCCGAGCCTCGGCTCTCCTCCTCGCCCTGCTCTATGACCAGCGCGGGGCGGCCAAACTCCTCTACCAACCTGCCTGCCACCAGCCCCACCAGGCCGGCAGGCCAATCGGAATCGGCCAGCACCAGGACCTTCGTGCCGTCGGGCATGCGGCGGGCGCGCTCCTTGGCCTGCTCCACGATGAGGTTTTGGGCTGCCTGCCGGCGGCGGTTCTGCGCCTCCAGCTTCTGAGCAAGCTCCCGCGCCTCCCGCACGTCCCCGGTCATAAGGAGATTGTACGCCATGCCCGCATCGTCCATGCGGCCTGCTGCGTTCAAGCGTGGACCGATCACAAAGCCCACATGGTCGGCCTCGATCGCGCCCGGTTTGATGCCCGCAAATTCAAGCATAGTACGCAGGCCGGGCAGACTGTGGTCGAATATAGCAGCCAGCCCCTGGCGCACCAGCGCCCGGTTCGCCCCCTTGAGGGGCACAACGTCGGCCACCGTGCCTATCGCCACCAGCGCCAGCAAGTCCTTATTCCGCAGGCCGTCGGGCTTGCCGCAGCGTTTCACCAGCGCACGCACCAACTGGTAGGCCACTCCCACCCCCGCAAGGTCGCTGTAGCACTCGCAGCCGGGTGCTGCTTGCTTGGGATTGATGCAGGCGGCGGCGCTGGGCAGGTCGGCGGGGAGATGGTGGTGGTCGGTAACGATCACGTCAAGCCCTGCCCGCTTTGCCTCCTCCACCTCTTCGCGCCCCGATATGCCGCAGTCTACGGTAATGAGCAGCTTCGCCCCCCTCGCCGCTATCTCGCGCACCGCCTTGGGGTTGAGGCCGTACCCTTCCGTATGCCGGTTGGGCACGTAAGGCTCGACATCGGCCCCGAAGTGGCGCAAGGCCAGCGTCAGCAGCGCGGTGGAAGTTACCCCGTCAGCGTCATAGTCGCCGTACACAACTATCTTTTCACGGTGAGTAAGGGCCAGGCAGATGCGCTCTACGGCAGCCTGCATGCCGGTGAGCAGGTTGGGGTCGGGGTGGCCTGAAACGTCGCCCGGCTGCACAAAGCTTTCTATCTCGGCAGGGTCGGTAAAGCCCCGGTTAGCCAGCAGTTGCACCAGGAGAGGGGTCAGTTGGAGGTGGGGAAGCTCTTTTTGTATACGGCTCACCTGCTCGCCGGTCGTGCGAGGGTGCAGGTGCCAGTGTGCGGGGCGGGATTCCAAAGGCTTAAAGTCTCTCTTTTCCACAAAATTGGGCTGTTAGGTACAGGAACGATACGCTGGGCCAATGATAGCACACCGGATGGGCGTTCGCAACTGCGCGACCACCCGTAAGCGGTCAGACTTGGGGTAGGCCCCCTACGGTTCATCCTTCACGACCCCCACCCCGACCACTTACCGGCAACCGGCCTCCTTGACTCTGTCTCTATCAATACCTATACTTCCAAAGGAAGCGCACGCGGCATCCTATCTCATGGTTCTCATGGTAACGTTTCACCGGGGCTTGACTGTATGGCTTGGCAGGTTGCATGCGGCTAACAGATCTTCCTCAGCATATTGTTTACAGTCCCCCTTTTGCCCTACACCCTGAACTTTGAAGGTTTCCAAGCGAAACTTCCCTGAATGGAGCTATTATGCGTTACAGAGCGCGCGTCTTGCCGGCCGTTATCGGCGTACTGATCCTGGCGGCTTGCAACAGTAGCGGGCTGCCGTTGGCCCCCACACAAACCCCGTCCGCATCGTCGGACCTGGTTCCCACGATAGAGGCAACAGCTACCTCCCCAGCCGTTTCCCGGCTGCCCTCGGCCACCATCCCTCCCAAGAGCTTGCCGCCGACGAGCGCCCCCGGCCTTCAACCGACTACAAAGGCCACCCTTGCACCCACCGGCAAAGCTACTGCGGAGCCAACCGTCCAGCCGGGCGCAACCAGCCAGGCGGGTATTACCGTGCAACCCGTGCCCGGCGACCTCGACCAGGAAGTGCTGCTGGTTGAGCAGCAGGCATCGAAGGTGCGGGGGCTGAAGCCCAAAACCGATGTGCCCGAAACTTTCCTCAACAGCGCGCAGATGCACGACAATCTGGTCAAAGACTTGACTGAGAACTACTCCCCTGCCGAGGCCAAACAAGATGCCGTCGAGCTGTGGCTGCTGCGCTTGCTAAACGATCCTACGACCGACCTTTTTCAGTTGCAGGTGGACCTTTTGAGCGAGCAGGTGCTTGGCTACTACGATCCCAAGAAGAAAGACCTGTTCGTGCTGCGTAACCAGAAAGACCTCAGTCTTACCTCTCGTCAGACCCTCGCCCATGAGTTTACCCATGCTTTGCAGGACGAGTACTTCGACCTGGAAAAGCTGTTGCCCGACCACAGCAAAGACGACGACCGCTCGATGGCGATACGTTCGCTTGTAGAAGGCGATGCCACGATGTCGGGGCTGACTTATGCCCGGACCTACTTTACGCCTGAGGAGATACAACAGTTTATCCTGGAGAACTCCTCCGCACCTTCCACAGTCCTCGACAAAGCGCCCGCCTACATCCGCGAGAGCCTCTACTTTCCATACAGCGCCGGGCCTACCTTCGTCAATCGTCTGCTGGATCAGAACGGCTTCAAGTCGGTGGATAAGGCGCTGGCCGACCCGCCTACTTCTACCGAACAGATTATGCACCCCGATAAGTACCTGAACACCCCGCGCGATGTGCCGGTACCTGTAAGCCTGACCCCTCTCACCGATACGCTCGGCGCCGGCTGGACGATGCAGGACGAGGGTACGCTGGGCGAGTTTGATTTGCAGGAGATGCTGAAGGAGAACAACGACCCCAACGCCGAGCGGGATGCTGCGGGTTGGGGCGGCGGCGGCTACGCCTTCTACCAGAACGGCGACAAGTCGCTGATGTACATAAAGACCTTCTGGGACACCCAAAAAGATGCCGATGAGTTCCGCGCCGGCCTCGAAGCAACGTTCAAAGGCGCTAAGAAAGACGGCGACTACTGGGTACAGGGCGGGCGCTACTTCGCCATGCAAGACTCCGCTCGCTCCGTCACTCTGTTCTCCTCCACCGACCGTGATACGGTGGACCGAGCGGGGAAGTAAACGCTAAAGCCCCGCATGCCTGAGCATTCACTAACCGAAGTTGCCGGCGACTACCCCCGCCTCAAGCTACATATGCTACCGTGCCGGCAGGCGAGGAAATACTACGGTTTGTATGCCTCACGCAGTGAGGAATCAGTCGGTGGCGCATGATTCTGGGTGGTGGAATACCTGCGCTGTGTTATTCCCCACCGATTCATGTATATGCATACTGTCATACAGGCGCACTGATTCCTCACTACGTGAGGCATACAAGGGGTAGTGTTCCCTCACCTGTCGGCAGCGCTATCAAGCACTGCTTGAACCACTTGAAATGGGGGTAATCACCAGGAAAAATCGACCTTGTACGGCCCCTTTACGTGTGGTATAATCAACGTTGGCGCTCAAGAGGGGAACGCCTGGAAAATGCCCCTAATGGGGCCGGTTTTCCATCGAACATATCAAGCACGCTACCCGACCTGCCGGGGTGTGCATGCGGCACACGATAAGTGTGGCGGTGTGCCCGGCGCGGATGAAAGTAGCGGAAGTAACAACAAAATGGAGGAGTCATTTGGCAACTACGGATACCGATACCGAGCAGGTTCTTGGGCAAAGCCCAATTCAGGCCCCTACGGAGGGGCAGGCCGATACCGACCAGGAGCAGGCACAAGCGCAGGTACAAGTGCAAGCCCCGGAGCAGGAGGAGACCGCTGCCGCACCACCGGCTGCACCTGCCGCCGCACCCGCTGAAACTCTTCCCCAACCCCAGCGCGAGGGCAGACCAGGCCGCAACGGCAACGATGGGAATGGGGGAGGCCAAAGCAACAACAATATCAGCATGAAGGCGCTTCTTGAGGCGGGTGTGCATTTCGGCCACCAGACCAAACGCTGGAACCCCAAGATGAAGACCTACATCTTCACCGAGCGCAACGGCATCCATATTATAGACTTGCAACAAACAGTGGCGGGCTTGCAGTCGGCGATGAACTTCGTGAGCGATATTGTAGCCAACGGCGGCAAGGTGCTGTTCATCGGCACCAAAAAGCAGGCCCAAGAGTCTATACGAGAAGAAGCCGAACGCGCCGGACAGTACTTTGTCAACAAGCGTTGGATGGGCGGCATGCTCACCAATTTCAGCACTATCCGCAACCGTCTGCGCTACCTCAGCGAACTCGAAGGCCGCCAGGGACGTGGCGAACTTGCCGACCTGCCTAAAGCCGAGGCCGGCAAAATCGAGGAGAAGATCGAAAAGCTCAACTCCCTGCTGGGCGGCATAAAAGATATGCGCGACATACCCGATGCCGTCTTCATCGTGGACACGCACCGCGAGCGTATCGCCATCACAGAGGCGATCAAGCTCGGCGTTCCGGTGGTTGCTATGGTGGACACCAACGCCGACCCCGATGAGGTGGATTACGTAATACCGTCCAACGACGACGCTATCCGCGCTGTTCGCACCATAACCGCCAAGATAGCCGACGCCGCCCTCGAAGGCCAACAGCGCCGCGAGAGCCAACGCGCCGATATTGACTACACTATCGAACCGGGCGAATATAGCTTCGCCCCGGACGACGAAGAACTGTAGAGCGAGTGCGGAGCACACACTCCGCATGCCGTAATAATCAGCAAAACAGGCAAGAGGCAAGGGGGCGGCTATTAGAGCCTCGCCCCCTTTTTTTGGGATTATCAACCGACCAGGGAGGATTCTGTGGACATAACAGCAGAGCAAGTAAAGGAACTGCGCGATAAAACAGGCGCAGGAGTGATGGACTGCAAAAGAGCCTTGCAGGATGCAGACGGCAATATAGAAAAAGCTGTCGAGGCGTTGCGCCAGAAGGGGCTTGCCAAGCACAGTAAGCTGGCGGGCCGCGCCGTTTCGCAAGGCGTAATCGAGTCGTACATACATACCGGCGGGCGCATTGGCGCGCTGGTTGAGGTAAACTGCGAAACCGACTTCGTGGCCCGCACCGAGGAGTTCCGCACCCTGGCCCGCGAGGTTGCCATGCAGGTGGCTTCGATGGATCCGCAGGAAGTAGGCACGATGGAGGGCGACGGTCAAGGTGGCCTGCTCGATCAGGAGTACATCCGCGACCCCCGAAGGACGATCCGCGATCTTGTCAAGGAGACGATAGGCAAGGTTGGCGAGAACATCCAGGTCAGCCGCTTTGTGCGCTACGAAGTAGGCAGCGCAGCCTCCCCGGAGGACGCAGAAGCTGCCTCGGGAGAAAGCGAGTAGGGGAAGGCGTTATGCTTCGACTTCCACCCACATCTGAGCAGTTACAAGCACTCAAGACGTTGCCTTCTACCGGCAAACCTGATAGACTAGCAGACGAGGGCACTCGCGCTGTGTACCGGGAGGATATAGCTTGATCAATTCGCTGTTGCCCGATGGTTTTGACGAGGCTGACGACGATGACTCGAAGGCAGCGGCGCCTGTTGAACCGCGCTCAGGGGCGGACGGATTGCCTCTGCCTGAGCCTCGCTTTCGGCGCGTACTGCTCAAGTTGAGCGGCGAGGCGTTGGCGGGCGAAGCCAAGTCGGGGATAGACCCCGCTGTGGTCAGATCTATCGCCGACCAGATGAAAGAGGTGGTGGCTCACGGGGTAGAAGTAGCTGTGGTGGTGGGCGGCGGCAACATCTGGCGGGGCATTGCGGCCTCGGCTCAGGGGATGGACCGCGCTACCGCCGACTACATGGGTATGCTCGCCACCGTGCTCAACGCCCTGGCCCTGCAAGATGCCCTTGAAAAACGGGGCGTTCACACTCGCGTGCAATCAGCTATTGAGATGCACGAAGTGGCCGAACCGTATATCCGCCGCCGGGCAATGCGGCACATGGAGAAGGGCCGCGTGGTTATCCTGGCGGCGGGAACCGGCAATCCGTACTTCAGCACCGACTCGGCTGCCGCCTTGCGCGCTCTTGAGTTGGGGGCCGAAGTGCTCCTTATGGCGAAGAACCGGGTGGACGGCGTGTACGACTCCGACCCCTTCCTGAACCCCAACGCTACCAAGTTCGACCTGCTGACCTACCGGCAAGCAATCGAAATGGACTTGCGGGTGATGGACACTACCGCTATGGCCCTGTGCATGGAGAACCGCCTGCCGATAATCGTGTTCAACTTCCAGGAGGTGGGCAACATCCAGCGCGTGGCGCTGGGGGAGAAGGTAGGCACGATGGTGGTAACGGACAAGACTGCGGCGGCTGCCGAAGCGCAGCTATCTGCCAGGGAAGCCGAGCTTACAGCCTTGAGAGGAACGCGAAAATGATCGATGATGTACAAAAAGATGCCGACGACAGGATGCAAAAGACCCTCGATGCGCTGCGGCGAGAGCTTGCCACCATACGTACAGGCCGCGCCACACCTGCGCTCATTGACCGCATGACTGTGGAGTACTATGGCGCGCCCACTCCACTCAACCAACTGGCGACTGTGACGGCCCCTGAGCCGCGCCTGCTGGTGGTGCAGCCCTGGGACAAAGGCGCTCTGGCGATTATCGAGAAGGCTCTGCAAAAGTCGGACATGGGCTTCAATCCCAACAACGACGGAAGGCTGATCCGCATTCCCATCCCCCCCCTCACCGAGGACCGCCGCCGCGACATGGTTAAGCTGGTCAAGGGCAAGGTGGAGGAGTGTCGGGTATCAATCCGCAATGTGCGCCGTGATGCGATGCACAGCCTCAAGGATCTTGAGAGCGAGAAGATGATCTCCGAGGACGAGCACAAGCGCGCCGACGGCAAGATAGACGAGGCGGTGCAGAAGTACGTGCGCGAAGCCGAGCAGATAGGTGAAGCTAAAGAAGCGGAAGTGATGGAAGTTTAGGTAGCTTGAAGAAGCATAGCACCCGAAACGCAAGATAGGCACAAAGAGAAATGGAACGCTGGGACAACTGGGAAATGGTGCAGCTAGATAAGTTCAAAGGGCGGCAAGGCGATGCCTATGTGACGTTCGATGGCCTCTCTGTGCTAGAGAACCCCTATAATGAGGAGCAGCGTGCCTTACCGTACCGGGTTTATTCAGAGGGCGATTTTTATGACGCACTCATGGGTTGGTTCTTCGATGGTAACACTATTCAGTGGCCGCCCCACACCGTAGAAAAGGGCTTTCTGAGGAAGCAGAATTTATGCTCACAGTGTGGTACCCCGATAGACAAGAAAGAGACGAGGCCCGAAACTTTCAGTGGAGAAGTACATAACGCAAAGATACCTGATTTTGAAATCACAGCGAAAGTACCTACTATCACCTGTTTGTCATGTGGCCTCCATCAGGTGTATGGTAATCCACAAGAAAGTGGATCGTCGTTGAACCAGGACATAAGAATCGCTATGTTAGATGCTTTCGATAATGTTAACCTGAGTTCTTAGAGCTAGACTGATGCCTGGTATGACACAGCAAGAATCTAATCCAGACCCAAAGCCGAACCACGTCGCCATCATCATGGACGGCAACGGCAGGTGGGCGCGGTGGCGGGGCCTGCCCAGGCTCATGGGGCACCGGGCGGGCACGGAGAATATCCGCCGCATCGTGCATGCCTGCGTGGAAAACGATGTTAAGTACCTCACCGTGTACGCTTTCTCCACCGAGAACTGGAGCCGTCCAGGCAGTGAGGTGCAAGGGCTGATGCGTATCCTTGCCGAGGTGATCGAGCGCGAAACGCCTGAGCTTGATAAAGAAGGCGTGCAGATACGCCACCTGGGGCACATGGAGAATGTGCCGCCGGCCTTGCAAAAGGCTATCGCCTACTCGCTGGAGACCACCAAGCACAATAGTCGCCTCATCTTGAGTGTTTGCTTCAACTATGGGGGGCGCGATGATGTGGTGCGGGCCGTGCGTAAGATTATCGCCGAGGGCATAAAGCCGGAGGACATTACCGAGGAGACGATTGCCCTCCATCTGGACACGGGCGATACACCCGACCCCGACCTTATTATCCGCACCGCCGGGGAGATGCGCCTGAGCAACTTCCTGCTCTGGCAGGCGGCCTACGCCGAATACTATTCGACCCCCACCACCTGGCCCGACTTTGATAAAGAGGCGTTCCAAGAGGCCCTTCGCGAGTATGGCCGCCGGCATCGCAAGTTCGGCGGCATCCTGCCTGAGGAGCGCCGCGAGTATGCCGACAGCGAGAGCTTGCCCGCCGAACCCACCACGCAAAACGGCTCCAACGGCGCTGAAGAACCCATTGAGGCCCCTACTGAAGCCCCTGTCCGCCCCGACCCTGCGGCGGTCTAGAGGATAGAAAGGCGACCTGTGCGTGATACCGCCTCGTCCGGCTCCGCCGGCTCCCGTTCCGGGTTGCTCCATCTGGTCCGGAAGCTCATGTTGGCAGCTATCATCCTGCTCTTGATGTCTCCCCTTTCCTGGGCGCTCTCCTGGACTTTCCTCAATCCCGTGCCGGCCACCCTCTTTTTGTGGGGCGCGCTGCTGGTGGGCGTGGCGGGGGGCAACCTTTTTGAGGGGCCGGCCTCTTTACGGGTAGCCTGGGTTGCCCTTACGCTGGGGGCTTATACCGCCCTTACCCTGCCGACGCTGTTCACGAACACCCCCTCCCGCATGATAGACGCGCTGGGCTTGGTGGCCGCCCTTACCCTTACGGCCCACCTGGGCCGGCGCGACTTGCAGCGTGCCTTGCGCGATTGGGGGTTGGTGATGGCGCTATCATTGTACGCGGCGTTGGGAGTGCAGGCGATGTTTTTGTTGATAGGAGCGTTCGGCAACTCCGGCCCCCTGGTGTTCCTGGCGGCGGCGCTGCTGCCCTCCATCTTGTTCGAGGCGTTGCCGGCTGCTTTGCGGCGAGTGCGGGCGCGGAGCGGCCTCTTTGTGCCTGTAGCGGCTCTACTGCTTGCCACCTTGCTCTCGACGGCGGTTATATCGGCTAACTTTTTCAACCGCAACACCGCTCTGCCCTGGCTCCTGCTGTTCAGCTTGATCGTGGCAACGCTCATCGGTAGCGGCCTGCTGGTGAGCTATCTCACCCGCCCATTGGTCGAGGCTGCATCGGGCGCGAACCGCTTTGCAGCCCGTGCTCTGGTCGAACTGAGCCATGGGCCGATACTGATCTCACTGGCCTTGTATATACCCCTGCGCCTGTTGAGATAGCCTAACAGAGCCTTATCTCCAACACCTGATCGCGGCTGAAATCCTTGAGGCGCAGGTAGTGGTCGGCTACGGCGAGCAGCGCGTCCACAGGCACGAGGCCCACTATCTCGCCGGCGACGACAGGCACGCCGTAGCGTTCGGCCTCCAGGCGCACCAGTTCAAAGGCGCGGTGGAGAGGGGTGCGGGTGTAGTCGAGGAGGTTCATCGAGACCTGTACCAGCCCTTCCGCCGCCAGGTCCACCCCCATCGCCTGTACGTTGACCAGGCCGCCGCTGCTTTCACGCAGTGCCTTGCCTATACGTTTGGCGATTTGCAGGTTGGTGGTGCCCAGGTTGACGTTGAAGGCGATCAAGGGCGGGCGTGCGCCCACAGCCGTCGCTCCTGCCGAGGGGTGCATCTTGGCGTCGCCGTAGTCGGGCTTCCTCTCCGGTTGGGCGATAGTCTCCTTCAACCCTTCGTACTCGCCCTTGCGAACGTCGGGCAGGCGCTTGCGAGCGGGCGTTGAGGCCGCCGCGCTGTAGAGGTACACCGGCACACCCAGTTCGTCAGCGATGCGCCTGCCCACCTTGTCGGCCAACGCCACCGCATCATCCATAGTGACCCCCGACACCGGCACGAAAGGCACAACGTCCATCGCCCCCATGCGCGGGTGCTCGCCCTGGTGCTCCTCCATATTTATGAGGCGCACCGCCTCGGCAGTAGCCTTGAAAGCGGCCTCTCCTACTGCATCGGGCGGCCCTACAAAGGTAAGCACCGTGCGGTTGTGGTCGGGGTTGGGGGCAACGTCCAGCAGCCTCACTCCGTCTACATCCCGCACGGCGTCCGCTATGCGGTCTATCACATCCTGGCTGCGGCCTTCGCTAAAGTTTGGAATGCACTCGATTAGTGGTTGCATAATATTCTTTCCGCAGGGTGGGGTTTATCGCCACAATAGACCTAAGCCGTAGGTTCTTAGCCCGTAAACGCAAAGGCGCAAAGGACGACGCAGAGAGTTTCAAAGGTTGCTCCAAAGCGCACTTCCGTGGCGTGAGGACCGGCTCCTTAGCTCCTATCGCTCTTTGGCCCTTCTCTCAAGGGCGTTCAGGGAAGGCAAAGCGAGGAACGCCCCCGCCAAGCCCAGCGCCACCGTGCCGGCGATAGCCACCAGGGGGTTCCAGCCGCTCAGGGCCGAGGCCAGCAGCCACAGCAGGAAAGCCCCGCCCGACACCGCCCCCATGAAGGCGGTGACGATAGAGGAGAGTCCGGGCCTGTTTGACACGCGCCGCCCCAGCACTATCAGCAGCACGGCGAATACCACCGTCATC
>JBBSIX010000075.1:0-11975 GCA_038231875.1 Chloroflexia bacterium
AACGACTATGATGGCCGCCTGTACAGGCAACGCCCCGGCGAGGAGCCTGAGCCTATCACGCCGGCAGCCGACCTGCGTTACGCCGACTTTAGGGTGGACCGAAACCGCGCCATGCTCATCAGCGTGCGCGAGGACCATACGGCAGAGGGGCAGGAAGCTGTAAACACCATCGTGAGCCTTCCCCTGGACGGGGGCGAGGAAACAGTGCTGGTAGAGGGTAACAGCTTCTACTCCAACCCGCGCATCAGCCCCGACGGTGCGAAGCTGGTGTGGCTGGCCTGGGACCACCCCAACATGCCCTGGGACGGCACGGAACTGTGGCAGGCGGACCTGGGGGAGGACGGCACTGTCGCCAGCCGCCGGCAGATAGCAGGCGGCGCCGAGGTGTCGGTGTTTCAGCCGGAGTGGTCGCCCGACGGCAGGCTCTACTTCGTCTCGGACCTCACGGGCTGGTGGAACCTGTACCGCG
Source organism: Chloroflexia bacterium (assembly GCA_038231875.1). Taxonomy (GTDB): domain Bacteria; phylum Chloroflexota; class Chloroflexia; order QHBQ01; family JADMIH01; genus JADMIH01. Next base: position 470 of record JBBSIX010000075.1, read on the forward strand.
TCGGAGACGGCGAGATAGAGCCTCTACATTCGATGCAGGCCGAGTTCGGCAGGCCCGGCTGGGTGTTCGGCCTGAGCGCCTACAGCTTCATGGATGCCGGACATCTGGTGTGTGCCTACGCCGAAAAGGGCATCTGGAAGCTCGGCGTGCTGGACACCGAGACGTTGGAGTTCCAACCTATAGCCACGCCTTACACCGAGATGGGCCGCTATCTCTTTGCGGTGCCTGGGGGCATCGTGACCGACACGGCATCGCCCACCGAACCTGCCGCGGTAAGCCGGTTGAGCCTGAAAGACGGACGCCTGGGAAACATCGAGACGCTGCGCCGCTCAAGCAGCACCTCGCTTGACTCCGGCTACATCTCGATACCGGAGGCTGTCGAGTTCCCCACAGAGGGAGGCCGCACCGCGCATGCTTTCTTCTACCCGCCGAAGAACAAAGACTACAGGGCGCCGGAGGGCGAGAAACCGCCCCTCATCGTGATCAGTCACGGCGGGCCGACCTCCCAAGCGTTGGCGGCCTTCAATCTGCGGATACAGTACTGGACCAGCCGGGGCATCGGCGTGCTCGATGTGAACTACGGCGGAAGCACCGGCTTCGGCACCGAGTACAGGCGGCGGCTGAACGGGCAGTGGGGAGTGGTGGACGTGGACGACTGTGTGAACGGGGCGCTCTACCTTGTGCGCCGGGGCGACGCCGACCCCAACCGCCTTGCTATACGGGGCGGCAGCGCAGGCGGCTACACTACCCTCAATGCGCTCACCTTTCGAGATGTGTTCCAGGCCGGGGCCAGCTACTACGGCGTGAGCGACCTTGAGGCGCTGGTGCGCGATACTCACAAGTTCGAGTCGCGCTACATGGACAGCATGGTTGGTCCCTACCCTGAGCAAAAGGAGCTTTACCGGGAGCGGTCCTCGATACACCACGCCGATAAACTGTCTTCTCCGGTTATCTTCTTCCAGGGGCTGGAGGACAAAGTTGTGCCCCCCAGCCAGGCTGAATTGATGGTGGCTGCCCTGCGCCGCAAAGGTCTGCCCGTAGCCTACCTGACGTTCGAGGGCGAGCAGCACGGCTTCCGCAAAGCCGAAACGATCCGCCGCACGCTGGAAGCCGAGCTGTTCTTCTATTCGCGTATCTTCGGTTTCACCCTGCCCGACGAGAGCAGCATCGAGGGTGTCGAGCTCTTATAGCAAGCCCAGGCACTTCAAAAAGAGTGGGTGGTGAGCAACTATACGCTCACCACCCACTCTTTTTGTAACCTATAGAAGGCGTGCTACAAGCACTTCCTCAGGAGAGGCTGCTTACCCAACCCAACAGTGAACGAGCCGATGTCGTCTTTTTGGTCGGTAACGGCCACTGTGAGGGTTAGAACGTTGCCGGAGACGGTGCCGGTATAGCGGGCGGGGTGCGTATCGGCGGGTTGGCCCTCACTGGTGGGGCCGCCGTGCTCGTAGGTAAAGGTCCCCATGACATCTATCCGGCCATTATCCACCCTGACTGGGCCGGGAATGGAGCCGTGAGCGCAGTCGAAATCGAGCGTAACGCTGCCGTCCGGCTCTACCTTGAACGACAGGTGCGTGCCGCCCCATAAGCCCGCTGACAGAGCGCTGTTGGGACTAGGGCCGGGGCCGGGTTCGCCGTTGGGGTACTTGGTCGCATACCGGAAAGTACCCAGCTGTGCAAGCAGCACGTTGAACGGCTGAGGATTCTCAGGGTGCATCTCGAACACGGCTCGCTCGAAGTACTGCACGGTGTACTCCTGCCCGTTGAGACGGCTCCGCTCCTTGATCAGGTTGGTGATAGGATAACCCTGTTGGGCCAATCCACCGTGATTGCGCCAGTAATCAAGGAACACGCCCTTGAGGGTCTTACCCGTTTCGGGGAAGGTCACGCCTGCGACCGGGTTGGCGTCGGGCGGTAGCTCCTGGGGCGGGTTGTTGGCATACCTCTGCCTGTATTCAAGGGTTCCCAGCAGCGATAAAAGCACATCGTTGGGGGCTTTCAACTCAGGGTGCAGTTCAAACACGGCTCGCTCAAAATACTGCACCTTGTATTCCTTGCCGTCAATCCCCGAGGTTTCCGTGAACTCGTTGCTGATGGGATAGCCCTGCTGCATCAGGCCGCCGTGCTCCTGCCAGTAGGTGAGGAACCGACCGCACAACTTCTTACCCGTTTGCTGAAAATTCTGACAGTTCGCTTGCGTGTTCGGGCCGGCCGACACGGGCGCGAGAGGTTGCATAGTCACTAGGAGCGCCAGCGTAGCCCCCCCAGTCACTAGTAAATTGCGAAACTTTCCTTTCATTTTGTCCTCCTTTGCGGCGTTTCATCGCCGTCAGTATTATAACGTCCGCCGACCGTAAAAGTTGCATACCGGCGGCAGATACCCCTTAAAAGCCGCCCGAACGCGCTTTCTCGATAGTCGCCTGCACCTGCTGCGGGTTGGAAATATACATGAGGCCAAGCAAGTAGCCCGGCGGATAGGGCCACATGGTGCGATAGCCGGGGCCGGGGCCATACCCCTTGCCGAACGCAGGCTTGAACATGATGTTGCCTACCCCCTTGCCGGTCATCACCACCAGGGTGTGGGGCAGCGTCGAGAGGCTGTAGGCGGTCAGCTTGGGAGAGAGCAACCCGTGCCGGAGGAGCACGCGGCTGTTTGTGACCAGATACTCGGTATTTCGCCATTCGCGGGCGGTGACGAGGAAGTGGCCCACAACCATGTAGAGAGCCGCCAGGAGAAAAGGTATGCCCCACAGCGCAAGCAGGTCGGGCGCTTCGGTGGTGAGCACTGTGACCTCATAAGCAAAGAAGGCAGCCAGCAGCGCCCCGCCGAAGACGCTGAAAGGCCAGGTGCGCCGCACAAACGGCCCGCGCTCCGGCTTGCCCCGCCACAGCACCCGCTCGCCCGGCGTGAGCTCGATTATCAGGTCGGCGCTGTTTGTAAGCGATGAAAACAGGATTGGCATAAGAGTTGCCTACATTTATAGCTGTATCGTTGAAAGCCGGAGCAACACGCCGGCACAACGGTCATGAACCAAAGCACAAAGGAGACGCTACAGTGAACGCACAAGACACCGGCACAAGCAACACAGGTCAAAAAGGCAAGGAGGGTCCGCACGATTCGCCCCTGACGAACGCTACCTACAACATGGTAGCGGGCCTGACCAATATGGTAGATGCCGTCTGGCACTTCGATGAGTATATCAAGCAGGACGACGACAGCGACGCCAAAGAGATGTGGCGGCGTTTCCAGGGGCAGCACACCAAAATGGCGGAGGAGCTAAAGAACCATCTGAGCCGCCGCCTACAGCACGAGACCGGCCCCAAGGGTAAGGTCGGACACGGGCCGAACGAAGGCTAACAGCTGATCTCAGGTTCAATGAAGTAGGGAGGCCGCGATTGGCCTTCCTACTTCCGTTTTGCGCCTACTTACCTGCGTCCGGCGCGGTCAACCACTGCGGCTCCGGCGTGATGTAGGGCATCGGCTGAGGGCCGGGGTCTTCCAGGCCGCTTTCGCTAAACAGGTATACCGGGCGCACCGACAGGTCGTGCATGCACTCTATCTGGCACGACAGACGCACCTCGCCCAGCAGTTCACGCTCCTGTAGCTTGTTATGTTCGGCCACGGTCATACTGGTCGGCTCGCCTTCGCGGAACTCCACCCGGCAGGTAGTACACTTAGCGTAGCCACCGCAGCGATGCAAGATGTCCACCCCATTGTCCTCAAGCGCCCTCACCAGGCGAGTGCCCTGCGGCACCTCAAAAGGCTCGAACCCCTCTGCTGTTATCCTCGGCATTGTATAGACCTCCTAATATTTTTCCGTTGCTTGTTTTGATGTCGTACAGAAGCCGACAAGCAAGCACTGTGCCCGTGTAGGCTGTCGCATGGCCCCTTCCTGCGCTCGCGGCCTCTTTTTGCTTATAATGGCGCTGTAGAGAAGCACAAGGAGGAGGGCACACATGCCGGCTGTAATCGCCTGTGGGGAAATGCTCATTGACTTCGTATCCACGCTGCCGGGGGTCAGCTTGATTGATGCGCCGGCTTTCGAGAAATCGCCGGGAGGCGCACCCGCCAATGTAGCTGTGGGGCTTGCCAAATTGGGCCTGGACACCGGCTTCATCGGCAAGGTGGGTGAGGACGATTTTGGTCGCTATCTGCAAAGAGTGCTGGACCGGCACGGCGTAGACACCAGTCGCCTGCTGTTTTCGGGCGAGGCGCGTACTGCTCTGGCTTTTGTATCCCTCCGCAAAGACGGCGAGCGCGACTTCGTGTTCTACCGCCACCCCAGCGCCGACATGCTGTTCGCACCGGAGGAGGTAGACCCCGACTACATCGCCTCAGCCGGGGTATTCCACTTCGGCTCCATCACGCTGGGCACGCAACCAAGCAGGTCGGCTACCCTGCACGCAGTCGAGACGGCGAAGCAAAAGGGGCTGTTTGTCACCTACGATCCAAACTTGCGCCTCAACCTCTGGCCCTCGCCCCAGGCGGCCCGCGAGGGGATGGTGCTGGGGTGGGAGCACGCCAACCTCATCAAGATCAGCGAGGAGGAAGCCGCCTTTCTCTCCAACACCGGCAGCATCGAAAGCGCCGTGCAACGACTCTGGCACAGTAACCTCCACCTACTCCTTGTGACACAGGCCGCTGGCGGAAGTACATACTACACCCCGCACGGCAGCGGCCACGTATCCGGCTTTCCGGTCAAAGCGGTGGACGCTACCGGCGCGGGCGATGCCTTTCTTGCCGCTCTCGTTTTCAAGCTCTATCCGCACCTCGACCTGCTCCGGCATGCAAAAATGGCCGGCGAACAGATAGCCGGAGCGCTCCGGTTCGCAAACGCAGCAGGCGCCCTTACGACAACGCGCAGGGGAGCTATTCCAGCCCTGCCCACGCTGCCGGAGATAGAGAGCTTGTTAGTAAGTGGTCAGACTTAGGGGTGCAGGGATGAAACGACGCTAAACGCAAAGACGCAAAGACGCAAAGGACCACGCAAAGATTTAAGGGTTCCTTACTTGCCAACTGCCTCTCCCCATGCCGGCATGCTGCGACCGTTCTTGACTGGCCTCTGAACAACAAAAATCTTTGCATGAATGCGAAGCAGAACCTTTGCGTCTTTGCGTCTTTGTGTTTCCGTCTTAAGCGGTGGGTCTCTACATGCCGAAGTCTAATTTCCTCAACCCCAAATCTGACCGCTTACGCTTGTTAGCCGAGAGCCGGGACTGAGTAGAAAAGCTCTCTGTCTACCTGTCTGGTATAATTAAGGTGTTATGACAAACCAAGAGGGCTTAGACAAGGCAGAGATAGACCGTAGACTGAGGGCGCACGGCTATAGACTGACACCCCGCCGCCTGAGAGTGGTGGAAGTGCTGGAGACGCACAAAGGCCACCTGACCGGCGAGGAGATACTGCGGCAGGTTCAAGAAAAGCACCCTTCCACCGATAAAACTACCATCTACCGCACCCTTGAGTTACTCAGCAACCTGGGCCTGGTGGCCGTGACCGACATGGGCAGAGGCAAGCTGGAGTACGAACTCGGCAGCCGTCCCCACCACCACCTTGTCTGCGAACATTGCCAGGCCCGCATCGAGGTGGACGACCGCCTGCTTGAGCCGCTACGCGAAAGCCTTTTGCAGCGGTACGGCTTCCACACCAATCTGGACCACTTTGCTCTGTTCGGCATCTGCCCTGATTGTATAAGCGCCGGGGCGAACCTGAACACATAAGAAGGTAAAGAAAACGGCACAGGATGCATTCCAAGCGAGGTAAACAATAGTGAGCATAAAAATACAAAACGGCGAGCCTGTTATCCTGCAATCGGCAGCGCAGACGCCCCAGCACCCCTACGTGACCAACCCCTATGCCTACAGGCGGCGGCGCACGCGGGAGGTAATGGTGGGCAATGTGGGCGTGGGAGGCGACAACCCCATCAGGGTGCAGTCTATGACCACCACGTTGACGAAGGACGTAGAGGCTACAGTGGCCCAGACGCTCAGGCTGGTGGAGGCAGGCTGCGAGATCGTGCGTATCACCACGCCCACCTCGCAGGACGCACGGGCGCTGGGCGAGGCCAAGCAGAGGCTGTTGGAGATGGGGCTGGACGTGCCGTTGGTGGCCGATATACATTTCAACCCGGCTGCCGCTATGGAGGCCGCCCTGTATGCCGACAAGGTGCGTATCAATCCAGGCAACTTCGCCGACACCAAGCTGTTCGCCGTAAAAGAGTATACCGACAAAGAGTACAACGCCGAACTGGACCGCATCGAGGAGAAGTTCAAGCCTATTGTGCTGCGCTGCCAAGAGCGGGGCATCTCGATGCGTATCGGCACTAATCACGGCTCCCTCTCCGACCGCATTATGAATCGCTTCGGCGACACCCCGGAAGGCATGGTCGAGTCGGCCATCGAATTCGCGGCTATCGCCCGCAAGTACGACTACCACGAGCTTATTTTCTCGATGAAGTCGTCCAACCCCAAGGTGATGATCGCCGCCTACCGCCTGCTGGTATCCCGCCTGGACGCGCTGGGCTGGGACTATCCGCTCCACCTGGGCGTGACCGAGGCCGGCAACGCCGAGGACGGGCGCATCAAGTCGGCCACCGGCATCGGCGCGCTGCTGGACGACGGCCTGGGCGATACAGTGCGCGTTTCGCTAACCGAGGAGCCGGAGGAGGAGATACCTGTGGCCTTCGCGCTGGTCAAGCCTTACAACGAAATACTTGGATGGTCGCCGGAAGCGTCCCAAACCGACAGTACACCGCTGCCCGACCTGCGCGACCCTTATCATTACGTACCGCGCCCCACCTACGAAGTGGCGACGGGGGCGGTGAAAGTGGGTGGTATGCAGTTGGTGGGCGTTGTGGCATCGCCGAGCCTGCTTTCCTATGAGGGGGCATTTCCTGCGGTGGCAGACCTGGCGAAGCGCAAGGGGCAAAACGCCATCCGCCCCGACATCATTCGCGTAACCCTGAGCGCGCTGGGCGACATAGCTCCTCTAGCTGATGAACTGCGCCGCCGCAGCGATGAGGAAGACCCGGCAGCCGGCAAGTCGGCCCTGGCTTTACTTGTCAACGCGCAGAACGATTTCGAGGGAGCCATGCCGGTTATCCCGCAGCTTGCCGGGATGGGGGGCCTTGCGGTGCAACTAAGCAACGATGTTGAACCACACTGGGAAGCGTATGAAGCCTGTGTAGAGGCAGCGCTTGAGGCGCGCATTCCGCTCTGGCTGAAAGCGACCAACAGCAAGCCGGTCAGTGAGCATCTACGGGAAGTGGTGGAAGGCTCGGCGATGTTTCCTGAAGTCGAACTCCTGCTTGAGATGGCTCGCCGCGCCCACGCTCTGGGACATCGCGGGCTGGTGCTTTCGGTAGATGCCGTGGACTCCGAGCCATCCTACACGGTAAGAGCCAACAGGCTGCTCGCCACCCGGCTGGTGGAGGCCGGACGCAAGTACCCTATCCATCTCGTCGCCAACACAAGCAAGGACAGCGGCGAGGATTACGACAACTGGTTGATAGATGCGTCCGTGAAGATCGGCTCGCTCTTGTGCGATGGCATAGGCCAGAGCATCGAGGTGAACGGGGGCGGCACGCCCGACGACCGCGTGGCCCTGGCCTTCAACATACTGCAAGCGGCCGGCACGCGCTCGGTCAAGGCCGAGTTCGTGGCCTGCCCTTCTTGTGGGCGCACCCTGTTCGACCTGCAAGAGACCACCGAGCGGATCAAGCGGGCCGCAGGCCACCTGCGCGGCGTGAAGATAGCGGTCATGGGCTGCATCGTCAACGGTCTGGGCGAATTGGCGGATGCCGACTTCGGTTACATGGGCGGCGCGCCGGGCAAAGTGAACCTCTTTGTGGGCAAAGAATGCGTAGAGAAAGGCGTGCCTACCGAGCAGGCTGTCAGCCGTCTGGTGGACCTCATCAAAGAGCACGACAAGTGGGTAGAGCCGACAGTAAGATAAGCGGCGGGCGTGCTTTCTCTCCGCCCGCCCTGCGCTCCTAACAAGTGTGCTACAAGGCAGTTTAAGGAACTTTGGGTTACGCTGAACCACTCTGCTCAGGGGAACGGAACATATTAAGCCTTGTCATTTTAACTGGTGATTACCCACATCTCAAGCTATGATAGGACATATTGCCGGCGAAAACAGTACATGCTACCCCTTGTCATTCCTCACTGCGTTCGGAATCAGTACACCTGTATGGCAGTTGGAGAGTGCCTCATCAGTACGGAATAGCGCATAGAACGCATACTCCCAATCTCAAGTATCATGCTCCACCCACTGATTCCTCACTACGTTCGGAATGACAGGTGTAGTACGTCCTGTTTCCCTGAGCAGAGTGTTCAGCCTGGTTCCGGCTTGCTCAAGCTTGCGCTTATGGGGACCTGCCCCTCCTCCGTTCATCCCCAAAAGGGCCTCTGATCTTGTAATGACTACTACATAGCTCTAGCTAATTTTACTAGCATTATCTGTATGTACACTCGCCAGCAAATTGGCCTATTTACCTCTTGACTTTCTGCCAATTTGCGTGTATAATTAGAACTGAAGTTCGATTAATCGACGCGCGGAGTTGCGCTACATAAAGTGAGCAGGAAGATGGACAAGAAAGACTTGATGATACTGAGCGACCGGCCCGCCGTTACCCATGAGCAGGCCGCCGAAGTGCTTTTCAACTGCGCCTCGCTGCTGCAAATGGCGGGGGCCAACGAGTACCGCATCGCCCGCTATCGGGAAGCTGCGCGCACCCTGCTGAGGCTGGGGCCGGTGTCGTTGGAGGCTGCCCTCGAGGAGGAACTGTGGCCCAGGCTGGGGTTGGGTAAGCGCCTGGGCAACAAGGTTCGCGAGCTTGTGCGCGACGGCGCGATGCAGTTCTACGTCGAGTTGCGCGCCGACCTGCCGCCCGCAGTGGACCAACTGATGCAGGTAGAAGGCGTCGGCCCCAAGCTGGCGACACGGCTGCACAAAGAGCTTGGCGTCAACTCGGTCGGCGAGCTAGCCGAGGCCGCCCGCAACGGGCAGGTTGCCAAACTAAAGGGGTTCGGCCCCAAGCGCCAGGAAGCCTATGCGCGCATAGGCAGCCCCATCCCGCCTACCACCCCCGCCGCCGCTGCCCTACGGCTCCGCATCGTGGAAGCCGACGAGCGCAGCGAGGTACCCTCGGCGGCCTAGCGCCAAAACTCCTTTGGGAGGTTTGGACGCCGACTGCTCAAGGCACTAAACTCAGGGCAGAGTAGATTTCGCCCAGGAAGCGACTGGGCACGGTCGCCAGCAGCCGTGTGCCGGTGAAACCGTTGCGGAGCGATATGCGCTCCCATGTGGGGTACGAAAGCGGGTGGGGAACCCACATGTTGCCCTTGTCGCTGTTGTACTCCACCAGGACGAAGCGCCCGCCCGGCTTCAAGTAGCCCAGCACCCTTTGCAACATAGCGCCTTTATCTCGCTGATAGTGCAGCGAATTCGCCATCAGCGCCCCGTCCAGTGGCGGGAGGTCGAGCGGGCGCGAAAAGTCGGCGGCGATATAGCGAACCGCCATGTGGGGGAAGCGCGCCTGCATCGCTCGCTGCTGCTCCCTCAGCGCACCCCGGTCCTTGTCAACCGAGTATATCTCGCCCGTTGGCCCAAGAAGATCGGCCAACGCCAGCGTAAAAGCCCCCTGCCCGGAGCCGAGGTCGGCCCAAACGCCCCCACTCCCGGCAAGGCCGGGGCGCAAGAGATTTACATGGTCATCGTGAGTCATACCGGACTAAGGCTTGCGCCTTAAGTAGGCCAGGCTCTGCGTAAAGAGAGCGTCGTTGGGGTCCAGGTCGGCGGCCTTTTGAACGTCGGCGAGGGCCGACGGATCGTTGGGATCGGCCAGATATGAGGCCCAACCATGCAGGAAGTGCGCCCCTGCCACATCGGGTTCCGCTTGCAGGGCAAGGGTGGTTGTGCGGGTAACATAGCCCGTAATCGAGTCGGCCTGCCCCTCGGCGGGCGTGTCTTTGAACACCGGAGAGTCTACGCTAAATATCTGCTGAGGGCTGTACGAGCGCAGGGCGGCAAGAGCGGCGGGGTAGTCTCCGTAGAAGACGTTTGCCGTCAAGGGGAAAGCGCCCATCTTGACCTCTTCCGCCCTGGCCTGCGCCACCAACTCTATAAGAGCGGCATCCCATTTGTAAACGGGGTCTTGCGGAGGCGGGGACAACCGGCGTGTTTGCGCTATAAGAGCGGCTGCCTCTTTCCAAAGCTCGTGGCCTGCCAGTTCAACAGCGCGGTTCGTCGGCCGGCGCAACTCCTCCGGCGCAGAAGCGGGCAGCGGCTCCAGCGTAACTTCCTCTATAGCATGCCCGTTCCAACTTAGCACTTTGTAGGACTGGTAGACCACCCCACATGCGTAGCAGGCCACGTAAGGATCGCTGGTATTGATCACTACATCAAGCGTGCCGTCGCCATTGATATCGCGCAAGCTGCCTACGCCGGGGCTTGGCCCACACTGTGAGACCTCGGTGTACAAGGCTGTGCCGTCGAAGCGCAGCAGGTAGTAACAGCCGCCGTGCGCCCCTACTCCACTCTCCACCGACATCCACAGGTTGCCGGGTTCGAGGAACACCTGCTGCACCGAACCCTCGTCTATATAGTCAGCGTCCTCGAACTCCGCCCGCCCAAGCTGTTGCCAACCATCCTGACCGTGTGAATAAACAGCCACAAAGTGCTTCTCCTCCGGGTCGAACCGGCGCATGCCATGGGAAAAGGCCGCCCAAAGCGGCTCGCCGCCGACAGCCTCCTGCCCTTTGAGAGGTATCGCCTTGATACCCTCGACGCCCATGCCGTCGCCCGTCCCCGAGGCGGGTGTGGGGGTTGCGGACATGGAGGCCTCAACGGTAGCCTCTAGCTCCAGGGCGAGTGGGTCTGTAGAGGCTGGGTTGGGTGTCGGCTGTACAAGCGGCACATCGATGGGCGCTGCCGTCGTAACCGATACCGTCTCTCGCGCCGGAGCGACGGTATCGGTAGGGGAGACAGGCAAGGGGAGCGTAGCTGTAGGACCGGCGGGCAAACCGCTCGGGTTACAAGCCGCTAAAGCAGGGAGCAGTGCAGTGAGCACAAGCAATTTGAGCCGATTCTTCATTATTTCTCCTTCTCTCATAGCCAAGAACAACAGGGTTCCAGGTACGCCTCAGTGCGGGGGTCTATCTATCGTAGCATGAAACCAGGATAGGCAGCAACAGAGCCATATTCCTGGTAAGGGGTCAGACTTGGGGTTGAGGAATCGTTAATAATGAACTGTAGGGGCCTGAATTGGGCTCATTTGTTCCAACTAATTCGTTTAGCTACCACATATGGTATGGCAATAGGGCCAAAGTAACTGGGTAAGTGCCGCATTACCTACTCAAGAGGACCTTCTACACCCCATAGGAGGGACCATGATCGTTCTTATGAGGGTTTCTACACCGCTTTGCCAAGTGAATCGCGGCCTGGTAGCTTCAGTAGTATGCGTCTGTATATGAATTGGTTGGAACAGATGGTCCCCATAGG
>JBBSIX010000076.1:0-11915 GCA_038231875.1 Chloroflexia bacterium
CACCTCCTTCTTGTGCTCATAGTGCTCCGACTCGTTCGGATCGATCTCGGCCAGGCTAATTCGCTCGCCCGGCTCAACCCGATAGCGCGGGTAATCGGGGTCGAGAGGCCTCTCCTCGCCGAGTGCATGCTCAGGCTGGGCCACTGCCTCGGCACGCTCCATACTGGTGGGGGCCGGTTCCTCGGCGGCGACCAGGGAGGGGTCGCGTTCGATGTCGGGTTGGTCGCCTTTCTGTGAAGGGTCGGATTCGCTCATAACAGCTCCTCATGTAGTGGGTTGGAGGGAGTATACCATATGCGTTCGAGCGCAATGCAGGCACTCTTTACGAGCCGAAACAACATTAAGAATCTTTGTGTCTTTGTGTTTTCGTCTCAAAGAGCGTATGGGGTCTTTGTGTTTTCGTCTCAAGGCGAACAATCAAAGCGAATCTCCTGGATGACCCCTATCTATCCTCATGTCGCGTCGTTATTATAAGCGGAACGGCTTGATGAGTGCGCCCCTCATCACTCCGTCGTGGGCGGCCAGGGCCGTGCGGCACCGTTCAGGACTGCACACCCTGGCCGATCCCAACCTCCTCTACCTGAACCTCTACGCAGCAAAGTCGAAATGTAAGGACGCTAGGTGAGGGTTATTACTATGGAACGCTTTCATACCAGTTACCACGAACAGCCGGAGTTTACGGGCTACGTAGCAGCCGGCTTCAACAAGGCAGCGCTTACGCTCACCACATTGGCGCTGCTGCTCGGAGGGCTTCTCGTTTCCCTCCATTGAGCAGTCCGGGCATGCGAATAAAGGCAAAAGGCGACCACAATGGTCGCCTTTTGCTTTGTGGGCCGGTCGCTACAGCCTCTCTACTCCCAGGCTGATTACCGCCTGGCCGACATGCTCCTCTTGCCGGAAAGCCGCCTCAGAGGCAGGCCCCTCAACAAGAGCGTTGGAGAGCGTTTCGGCGCGGATATAGTCGCCGAAGTTGGTCAGCGTACCCTCCAGGCGGCTGGTGTCTCCGTTGGCCTCTGTACCGTCTTCGATACTATAGTAGAGGGTAATGCGGTCGCTCACATCGAAGTCAGCAGACTTTCGCATGTCGTTGATCACGCGCACCAGGTCGCGGGCCAGCCCCTCCTGCAACAGTTCTTCCGTAAGATGCGTATCTAAGGCCACCACAAGGCCGCCCTCCTGCGCCACCGCAAACCCTTCGCGCTCGCGGGTTTCCACCACAAGCTCGCCGGGCAATAGTTCCACGCTTTCCTCGCCGTCCAGAGAGACCTTTACCGGCTGCTCCCGCTCGACCTGTTCGGCCAGGCCCGCCGGTTCCGCCCCTCTGAGGGCAACCTGTATCGCGCTCATGCGCTTGCCGTACTTGGGGCCAAGCAACGCGAAGTTCGGCTTGATCACATAGGTTATCAGTTCCCCCACCTGTGCAGTGACGGTCAACTCTTTGACGTTCAACTCCTCCAACACCCCGGAGGCGATCCGCTCCAAGGCGGCTTCGTCGGCTTTGGAGGGAGCGCGCACCAGCATCTCGCGCAAGGGTTGGCGCACCTTGATGCCGGCCTTGTTGCGAGCCGCCCGCCCCAAGCTCACTACCCTCTGGGCCAGCGCTACATCGGCCAGCAGTTGCCGGTCTATCAGCGATTCGTCGGCCTCCGGGTAGGGGCAGTGATGCACGCTCTCCGGCCCCGATCCTGAGCTTTGCGAGCTTCGCACCAGGTTTTGGTACATCTCTTCGGCCAAGAACGGCATTATAGGCGCTATCAACTTGGTGAGGGTGACAAGCACCTCGTACAGTGTGGAGTAGGCCGACAGCTTGTCGCTGTCCGACTCGCTCTTCCAGAAGCGGCGGCGCGAGCGGCGCACATACCAGTTCGACAGGTCGTCCACGAAGGCATCTACCTGCCGGGTGACGGCGGCCACATCGTAGCCGGCGAGTTCGGCGCGGCAAAGCCTGATAAGCTCGTGCAGACGAGCCAGTATCCACCTGTCAAGCTCGGCACGCTCCTGCACGGGAACCGCCGCCTGCCCCGGGTCGAAGCCGTCCAGGTTGGCGTACATGACGAAGAAGCTGTAGGTGTTCCACAGCGTCAGCAGGTTGCGTTTGATTTCATCGGCGATACCGTAGCCGAAGTTCATGTTCTGGGTGATGTTGGCCCCGGCGTACAGCCAACGCATCACATCGGCCCCCATCTCCTCCACCGCATCGTCGAACCAGATCGCATTGCCCCAGGACTTATGCATCGGCCGGCCCGTTTCGTCGTGGACCTTCTCATAGGTGAGCACTTTGCGGTAGGGAGCTGTATCCTCCAGCGTCACCGACATAAAAAGCATCGAGTAGAACCAGAGCCTTATCTGCTCGCGCATCTCCGACACGAAGTCGGCGGGGAACCACTTGCGCCAGTAGGCCGGGTCGTCCAGGTAGTGCAAAGTAGAGAAGGCCACGATGCCGGCGTCCAACCAGGCGTCGCCCACTTCGGGTATGCGCTGTACCACCTCATCACAGGCGGGGCACTTTATCTTTATCTCGTCCACCCAGGGCCGGTGCAGTTCAGGCAGGGTGTCTACCAGTTCGGGGTTGACCGCCCGCTCTCGCAACTCCTCGCGGGAGCCGACCACCGTCACCTCATCGCAGTCGCAGACGTAGAACGGCAGGACCAATCCCCAGAACCGCTTGCGCGAGATGTTCCAGTCGCCCATGTTGGCGAGCCAGTTCTCCATCCTCTTGCCTGCATAGTCGGGCGTCCACTCGACTTCGGAGGCGGCGCGCTGCATCCTGGGTCGTATTTCGTCCGCCGAGATGTACCACGCGGTCGCCAGGCGGAACACCAGGTCGGTGCCGCAACGCCAGCAAACCGGATAGCGGTGGGTGTATTCCTCCAGGTTGTACAGCAAGCCCTTCTCCCGCAACGACTCGAAGATCAGGGGGGCCACTTCCGAAACATGCTTGCCCGCCAGCCAACCATAGCGGCCCATATAGTTGCCCGCCTCGTCGAGAGGCACAAGCACAGGCAGGCTGTACACTTTACTAAGCTCGAAGTCCTCGGCCCCGCAGCCCGGAGCGATATGCACGATACCCGTGCCTTCCTCCTCGCCCACCTCCTCCCAGGCGATCACCCGGTGTTCCACGCCCTCCTCGGCAGGCAGTTCGTCGAACGGGCCTGCGTAGGTCAGGCCCACAAGCTCCGCGCCCTTCACGCTGCCCAGGTCCTCGTACTCCCCCACCAGGCGGCCCACTGTGCCCCTCGATAGGTAATGCACCTCGGCACCCTGGCGCACCTTTGCGTAGTCCAGTTCGGGATTGACGGCGGCGGCGACATTGGCGGCCAGAGTCCAGGGCGTGGTGGTCCACACCAGCAGGCTTTCCCCCTCGTGCCCCTGAGTAGTTATGGGGAACTTGAGGTAAACGGAGGTGTGGGTCAACTCTTTGTAGCTGTCAAGCATCTCATGCTGAGACAACGACGTACCGCAGCGCCAGCACCAGGGCATCGAGCGCGTGCCCCGGTACAGCCAGCCGTTCTCCTGACACCGCTGGAGAAAATGCCAGATGTATTCGATGTTGTTGTCCGACATGGTATAGTACGAGTCGTCCCACTCCATCCACTGGCCCAGACGCTCCGACTGGCGGGTTATCTCAGCCGCGTACTTGAGCACGCGGTCGCGGCAGGCGCGCGCAAAGCGGTCCAGCCCGAACGCCTCGATCTCCCGCTTCGAGTTGAAGCCCAGGTCTTTCTCGACCTCCACCTCTACCCACAGCCCCTGGCAGTCGAAGCCGTTCTGGTAACGCTGGTCGTATCCCAGCATGGCGCGGTATCGCTGGTATATGTCCTTGAGCGTGCGCCCCCAACCGTGATGCACGCCCATCGGATTGTTGGCCGTGATCGGCCCGTCTATAAACGACCAGGGTTCGTTGCCCCGGTTCTTCTCCTGGAGCTTTCTAAAGGCATCCGTCTGCCGCCAGAACTCCAGGACGGTATGCTCCAAACCCGGAAAGTCCGGTTTGTTGTCCACAGGCTCAAACATATTTCCTCCAATTTCCACATCGTAAAAGGCAGGCCGCCTCGCATGCGAACCTGGGCTAATGCCCCAACAACTTGACGCTTTCGTCCCTGGGGTGCCAGGCAATAGTCCAGTCTGCGAAGCGGCCCAGCAGGTCCGTAGCCTGCGCGTGGCGCTTTCGCAAACCGGCGTCCTTCACCTTGTTCTGCCCCAATATCTGGTTGACCACAAGGTCGCTGTCGCCCTTTATGTCAAGTTGCACCTGTTCCGGCGACCGGCCTGTGGCCTCCAACCTGTCTATAACGTACTCAAGCGCCTTTATCAGCGAGTCGTATTCGGCCTGGTTATTGGTATAGTTGTCGCCGAACTCCACCCGCTTGATGATCGCCTTGCGGCCCGGAGCTTGCACCAGATATGAGCCGTACCCCTGGCCCGGATTGCCCCGGCTACCGCCGTCGAACACCAGTTGTAGCTCCATCAGGTTGCTCTGCTCGCTCTCCTCGGCCTCCTCGTCAGCCTCCTGGGGCGGTTCTTCCACAATCTCCGCTTCCGGGGCGGGAGGCGGCTTGCGCTGCTCCGACCTCGGGGTGGCGGCCACGTCGGACCCGCGCTTCATCAGACCGCTAATATCCACCGGCAGGGTCGGCTCCTGTGCCTCCTGTTCCTCTTGTGCCTCGCCGATCTCCTCCGGCGCCTGTGTCTGTACACTACTTTCTTCAGGAGCCGCCTCAGTCGCAATGTCTCTCCCGTCCTCCTGAGGCTCCTGTGACGGCTGAGGCTGTGCAACCGCTGACGGTCTCTCACGCACCCGGCCCGCGACCTCCTCCGGTTCGCGCTCGGCTGCCCGGCTTGCATGCATGGCGGTCTTCACTCCCATGCTTCTGGCGGTGCGCGCCACTAACGAACTGGAAACGAGCACCCGCATACGCACGTTGTCGGTGTTCCTGAGCGAGTAGCCGTCGAGCGCGCTCAAGGCGACCACGCTGCCAGCGCGCACCGCCACAGCCGGCCCCCCGTCCTGCGACAATTCGCCTGTGCCGGACACGACAAAGAGCACCCGCTCCTCCATGCCTGTCTGCTCCGGCAGTCGGCCCCCCGCCTCGATCTCGATTAGGTCCAACGCCAGCAAACCGTTGCCCCCGCTTCCGTGCGGGTAAAGCTGAGTCAAAGTCACCCCTTCGGCGGGGTGCTCGGAGTATCCTCTCGAACCGGAAACATCGCTAATTTGCATAGCAGTACACGCTCCTCCCAGCAGGTCAGGCTGGGTTTACCGTCTCACAGTCTCACAATTCCAAATAAAAAAGCCTGCCCTTCAAAAGAGAAGGACGGGCAACTGAATAACCCGCGATACCACCTTCGTTGGCGCAAACGCACCCACTCAGTGAGGTCGGCGACCTCGGCCCCGATAACGGGGGGCAAGCCCGGCCCAGTTTACTTTAGCCGCAAAAGCAGCTGTTCAACCGGCGGCTCAGGAGCGATTTTCAGCGTGCCTGGGGTGCCGGTTTCACCAAACCCGGCCTCTCTGCGCCTTGCACACGCCTACTCTTTCCGTCATAGCCCAACTATATTAGCTTGATTCTAGGATACATCAGAGCAGTTTCGCTGTCAAGCAGCGGCTGCTGTGTTCAGACTTGAGGGATAGGCGTTCCAGGCTCAAACCCACCTCAGGGCAGCTTTAGCCCAGATGCGACAGCACGACCCCCGCTTCGGTTGCCGACCAACAACTTTCGCCGCGCAGCGCCTTCTGGATTGTGTTCCAAATCTCGTAGGTCCATTCGGCTTTGATGACCGGCGCGCCCAACTCCTCCTGGAACCGCTCGACGGTCCACTCGTCTAGGGTGCGAACCCCCTGGAAGTCGAACATACGGCGAGGCAGGAAGATCAGGTCGGCTGGGGCGGCTCCACCGGCGGCGTAACGACGCAGGTTGTCGGCTACTTCCTGCCCGAACAATAGGCCGGAGCAGGTGACGTTTCCTTCAAGCGTGCCGTTCTTTACGACCATCAACTCAACAGTAAGGTTGCCCACCGCCCGCAATGGCTCAAGGGCGGTTTCCAACGCCTGCGCGGGCATTTCGCCGCAGGCCAGCGCCACACGCAAGGGCCTGTCTATCTCGTTCGGCAGCTTTTTCGCCGTGCGCTTCGACTCGTCGAGCAGTTGGCGCACCATGCCCACGCCGTTCTCTAACTGTGGGAAATCTTCGTAATGGCGACTGCCCGGCACTGTGCGCCCAGCCAGGATGTACCATTCATCGGAGGGAAAGACGAAGTTGGTGCCCAGTTCGCGATGCAACTTGCGCTGCCACTCCTCTATCGCGTCCAGCGCCTGCCTTGCTTCGTCTTGTTTGTACGGGCGCATGTCGAGCTTGATCTGATAGTGATTGTTACGGCGGAACTTGGTCAAGCCAACCGGCACCACCCCTACCGTCTGCACATGCGGATAGAGGGCGGCAAGGTCACCAATCGAGCGGCCCAGATGCCGGCCGTCGTTGATGCCGGGGCACAGCACAAGCTGCGTGTGTACCTGAATACCCAGGCCGCCCAGCCGCTCAAGTTGGGGCACTACTTCAGGTGCGCGGGGGTTGCCCAGGAGCAACCGGCGCAATTCAGGCTCGGTGGCATGCACCGATACGTACAAGGGCGACAGCCGCTCGGCGGCTACACGCTCCCAGTCGCTTTCTTTGAGGTTGGTGAGGGTAATAAAGCCGCCATACAGGAACGAATAGCGGAGGTCGTCGTCCTTAATATCGAGCGTTTGGCGCAAGCCGGGGGCGTTTTGGTCCACGAAGCAGAAGGGGCAGTGATTGTTGCACCGTTTAATGCCGTCGAACGTTGGGTCAACAAACTCCAGCCCCAGGTCCAGTTGTTCCGGCTTCCTGATGGTCAACAGGAGGGGCGCAGAGGCTCCTTCGCGCTCCACCTGGAGAGTAAGGCGGCTGTCTACCTGGTGGAACTGGTAGCCCACCACGTCTTTCACGGGCACATCGTTGATGGAGACCAGCCTGTCGCCCGCCACCACCCCAGCGCGTTCAGCCGGACTGCCCGGCACTACCCTATCTATTCTACCTTTGCTCTTATACTGTGGCATAATTCGCGCCGGGCGTCGTCTTTACCGTTGCCGACGCCCGACCCCTAGCTCCCTACTATTTTGGCAATCCGCGCCCACGTGCTGCCCAGGTGGATAAATCTGCTGCTCAGTTGGCCCGCCACCGACCCGCTACGCAGCGCGGCCAGAAACTCTTGCGAGGTGTCGAACGGCGGCACTTCAACGTAGGCACGACCCACTTCCATGAGAGTATGGGCATCTGAGCCTGCCGACATCGCCAGTTTGTGCCGGCGAGCGTACTCCAACGCCCTCTGATTGTCCTCCCGGCGAACGGAACGAGCGTTGAACACCTCGATTATGTCTACCAAGCCTGCCTCCACCAGCCTATCCAGGGCAGGGGTTTGCAGGCGGCTGGCCGAGCGCATAGTGTCGAACGGATGGGGCACGCCCACCAGCCCACCCTGCCCCTTGATGCGCCGCACAGTCTCCTCAGGGGTGAGACCTTTGGGCACAAGCTCCGTCAGAAAGTAGCCTATGATCTCCCCTTCGCTCGACTTGACCTCCTCCGAGGGCACCACTCGGATCGGCAAATCGTCCATCCGCGACAAAGCGAGGGCGTTCGCCAGGCCATTATGGTCGGTCACGCAGAGCACGCCGATGCCACGCGCCGCCGCTATCTCGACCAGCTTGCGCGGATCGTTGAGGGAGTCCTTGCTCAGGCGAGTGTGGCAGTGCATGTCCACTTTGAGCAGGCCGGCCTTGCCGTTCTTCTGCGTCATTTCTTTGGCTCGATAATAGGCATCAGCCTACTATTATACCACACTGCTGTACCACACTGCGGGCACAACCGACCTGCCGTTCGGTGTTCAGCTTCCCCGCACGAGTGCGACAACAGGGATCTTGCGGGTGGTATTCGCTTCGTACTCACCAAACTGAGGGAACTGTTCAGCCTGGCGGGCGAAAAGACGGTCGCGCTCCTCGCCTTCCAAGACCTGCGCGTCGGCCTCGAAGGTCTCCTTTCCCATCTCGATCGTCACCCTGGGGTTGGCGACGAGATTGTAGTACCAGTCGGGGTTGGACGGCGCGCCCGCTTTGGAGGCAAAGACCAGCACGCGCTCCCCGTCTGTGTTGTACATCAGCGGAGTAGTGAGCTTGCGACCGCTGCGCGCGCCGGTGGTGGCCAGCAGCAGCAAGGGCGCGCCCTCGAACATACCGCCTACTTTGCCGTCGTTGGCGCGAAACTCGTTGATTATATTCTCATTTCAACTGTTAGGGCTATCGTCCGACATGGGTTTCTCCTTTATTACTCTTTCTTTATGATTATCACCCTCTATTTGAGTGTGCTGCCTGAGCATACCCTGCCATTATACTTGAAGTCATCAACTGTAGAGAACCTCTCCCATGCGAGCGCTGCCTCTGCTAAGCAAAACAGAACCCGATCGGGTTCTGCTTTGCTTTATCAGTCCAAGTGGAGCTATATCGAAACAAGGGGTGATTAGCTTGTCAGGCCGGGGGCTTCCGCCGGAGTGCCGCCGCCTTCCGCCTCGCCTGTTTCGTTGGGCGAACGGAGGTCTACGTCCTGCGTTCCCAGCAGTTCGGCTGCACCACCGACGTTCTCCAGGTCGAGGGCCGTGCCGGGGGCCTCCTCCGTCGTCTGGTCGGAGGTTCCAGCCGATTCGTCGGCGGGGGCCGGTTGGATACGACCTTCGGCTATACCGATCAGCCTGTCGAACAGATTGCGCTCGAATATTTGGTCCGCGAAGGCCGTGCGAAACTCCTCACCGGCAAGAAGCTCCCTAGCTTTCTCACGCTCTTCCTCCTGCACGGGTGTCAGCATCTCCTGTATCTTTTCTTCTATCTGGCTGTCTTCGACACTGATGTTCTCTCGGCGTGAAAAGTCTCGCAATACCAGATTGCTGATAACGTGCTCGCGTGCGTGCTCGCGGTTAGCCTCACGCCAGTCGGCCTCCGTGATGCCGCCGTAAGTGAAGTACTGGCGCAGGGTAAGGCGCTGCTCTTTGAGGCGGTTTTCCATGGTCTTCAGCATGCCGTCGAGTTCCTCATCCACCATCATCTCAGGCACTTCGACATTTGAGCCCGCTATGATCTGCTCGATTGCGCTGTTCACCTGCTTCGACTCGGCGGCTTCGTCGGCGCGCGTTTGAAGGTTCTTGGCTAACGATTCGCGTAGCTCGTCCACAGTATCATAGCCCAACTTCTTGGCGAACTCCTCATCAAGAGGGGTCAATTCCTGGCTCTTCATGGAGTGTACTATCACATGGTAAGTAACATCTTTGCCCGCAAGCTCCTGGGTGGGATAGTCATCGGGCAGCGTGCCGGCGATGTCCTTTTCCTCGCCCACAGACATCCCTGTCAGCGCCTCGTTAACTACATCGGGAACCCCTGCACGGCTCAAGCCGACGATGGTGGGGAAATTCTCCCGGCTCGCTTCTTCCAACGGTCCTTCAGTGGTAAAGCCTTCGAGGTCGAGGTACACCATGTCGCCCTCTTCAATGGGGCGCGGCTCGGCAGGCTTGTTCCAGGGGGCGTTCTCGCGCCGCAGGTTGGTAAGCACCTCTTCAACCTGTTCGGGGGTGATCTCTACAGCTTCACGCTCTGCGCGGATCGAGCCGTAGTCGCCCAGTTCCACAACGGGCGGCTGCACGATAACAACCTTCACTTGCAGAGGCGCCATGCTGACGATCTCCACGTCGCCCACGTCCAGCGCCTCGATGTTCTGCTCGGCGATGGCGTCCTGCACGGTTTGCGGCAGAATGTTCTTCACGGCGCGCTCGGTGAGAGTATCCGTGCCGACGTAGCGTTCGAGCATGTAGCGAGGGGCCTTGCCACGGCGGAAGCCGGGGATGTTCACCTGATTAACCATCTGGTGATAGGCCTTGTCAAGCGCGCTGCTGACGATATCCTCGTCAAGCTCAATGGTGAGGGCAACCTGTCTGCCCGGCATATCTTCGCGTGTGATGTTCAACTTGTGTCTACTCCAATACTGTGGTTAGGGTTTGCGTGAATTATAACAGAAAGGTTTCACCTTTGTAAGGGCTTGAAATCAGCACCCTCTATTGTTATAATGTTGAGCACACGGGCGTATAGCTCAGTTGGTTAGAGCGCACGGTTCACATCCGTGAGGTCATAGGTTCGAGTCCTATTATGCCCACCCTGTTTTACGCACAAAAACGGCTCAGATGTGCTATACTCTGAGCCGTTTCTGCATCTACTGTAGCCAAACATGTAGCCAACCGTGCGTGTTCTCTACTGCTCAGGCTACACCTCGGCTGTGAGCAGTAGGTGCATGGCCTGGGCTGCCTCCCTCTGTAAAGAAGGTAAAACGTGTGCGTAGACATCCATCGTAACCGCAATTTTCGAGTGCCCCAGCAGGTCCATAATGAGGCGCGGGCTTACGCCTTGTATCAGCAGCAACGTAGCAGCCGTGTGGCGCAAATCATGGAAGCGAATTGGAGGCAGACCCTCCTTCTTTAGTACTTGTGAAAAGTGCCTGTTCAGATTGCGCGGCTCCAAAGGCGTGCCTACTGTGGAGGTGAATACATAGCCTACTTCCCGCCCATGTAAGCGTGGCCCCTGCCAGCGAGGTCCTGCCAGCAACGCATCCTCTTTTTGTCTAAGTTTGTGCGCTCGGAGCGCGGTTATGCACACATCCGGTAGCATTAGCTTGCGCCTTGAGCCGGCAGTCTTAGTATCCGACCGCACCAGTTCGCCCCCTAGCCTCTGTAGCGTGGCCCGGACTGTGAGAGTGCCTGCCGGCAAGTCAACATCTTCCCACTGGAGAGCAAGCGCCTCCCCGCGCCGTAAGCCAAGCGCCATAGCCACAGAGTACAGCGCCTCTAGTCTGTGGCCCTTTACGGCGTGCAAGAATGTACGAGCCTGCTCCGGTGAGAAGGGCGTTATCTCATGACGCTGACACTTTGGAGCCGTTACCAACGTCGCCGGGTTGCGCGGTATCAGATCCCACTTTATAGCTATATTGAGCGCCCGACGGATGGTCGCATGACAATGAGCTACCGTGCGGGCTGATAGCCCCTGCGTTAGCTTGTAGTTGTAAAATGCCTGTAAGTCCTGAGCGGTCAGTTCCGATAGGCGAATATGGCCTAATGCGGGTGCTGTATGCACTCTAACGTATACCTCATAATTGGCATACGTGGCGGGCTTTACCGATGGCTTCACCCACTCCTCTAGCCACTGGTAGAGGAATGACCCAAAGCTCTGCTTACGTGTCGCAATTACTACACCTAACTGTTGGTCACGCAGCATCCGCTTCATCTTCTCAGCCACTTCTTTGCGCGTCTTGCCGTAGATAGGCTTTCGTTTGCGCTTGCCGTCAGGCCCATAACCTAAATTGATGCTGCCGACCCACAGCCCATCCGATGCGCGCTGATAGATGCTGCCTTCATTGTGTCCGCGTCTGCTACCCATTTGTCTCTCCCTTGTTTAGAAGCTGTATGCAGCCGGCCTGTCCCGGCTGCACTTTCGGTTGTAGGATAGGCGTTTATAGACCTTCTACCGGGCCTACCCGCTCGGCCCGCAAGAGTGCGGGACCGGCGGCGCAAGAGGAGCAAAGCAGGCCGGGCAAAGCAGGCCGCCGGGGGCGGGGTCATCATCCCCGCCCTCCCCGCCCTCGCCCTTCAGCGCCTCTGTAATGGCCTCAAGGTCGTCTGCAAGCCAACCTACCTGTGCCGCCAGCGCCTCTTGCTTTAGCGCCGCCGCCAAGTGCCAACAGGCCCTGCCATAGGAGGCGGCGGGGCAGTTGCACTGCCAGTGCCCGTGCTCGTCACAGCGCACTGCGTAGGCCACGAGGGTTGCGGTTGCGCTGTCTACCAGATACTCAATACTCGACATCTTGCGGGTTGCC